>JAGLDO010000233.1 GCA_023145555.1 Bacteroidales bacterium | reverse complement strand
AGACGGGATGGATATGGCATTATTTATTATTGACAAAAAAACCCAAATGTTGCAATTTTCTGGTGCCAATAATCCTTTATACCTAATTAGAAATAAAAAAATTTACCAATATAAAGCTGACAAAATGCAAATTGGAATCCCCAGAGATGGTCTTTCATCTTTTACAAATCAAAAGATTAAACTTCAAAAAGGAGATTCTTGTTATATTTTTACTGACGGATATGTTGACCAATTTGATGCCTCAAATAAAAATAAATTTAAAACAAAAAAATTGCAAAATTTGCTTGTTGAAATTAGTGAAAAACCTATGAGTGAACAAAAAATTATTCTTAACGATACTCTAAAAGACTGGAAAGGTGATATTGAACAAACAGATGATATTTCTTTTCTTGGAATAAAATTTTAATAAAAAAATTTCGTTTTAATAAAAATTGCTAATAATAATTCTAAAGGTTATTATTTATAAACATTTTAACAAATCTATGTAATAAAAAAATGCTGAATTATTCTACTCAAAACATATCAAACATTGTAAAAGGACAGCTCTTTGGTAAAAAAACCTTTATAAAATATTTATTAATTGATAGTAGGAATATTGTCTCAGAACCGAATTCTTTGTTTTTTGCAATTGTTGGGAATAACAACGATGGTCATAATTTTATTAATGATTTGTATAAAAACAATGTTAATAACTTTGTTGTTAGCACTCTTCCTGAAAATTATGAAAAATACAAAAATGCTAATTTTATTCTTGTCGATAACACTTTAACAGCCTTACAACAATTAGCAACATTTCATAGAAATCAATTTAACATACCTGTTGTTGGTATTACAGGAAGTAACGGAAAAACTATTATAAAAGAATGGTTATTCCAAACTTTACAAAACGACAAAAAAATTATTCGTAGCCCCAAAAGTTATAACTCGCAAGTTGGCGTGCCATTGTCTGTTTGGCTGTTAAACAAATCGTGCAACTTTGCAATTTTTGAAGCAGGCATTTCCGAACCACAGGAAATGAAAAAAATTCAACCAATAATAAATCCTTCAATAGGTATTTTTACAAATATTGGTGATGCTCATCAGGAAAATTTTATCGATTTAAAACAAAAAATATCAGAAAAAATAAAATTGTTTTACAGTTGTAATACAATAATTTACAGGAAAGACTACAAACTTATTGATTATCAATTCAACTCAGATAATCATTTTTCAGATAAAAAATTAGTAACATGGTCGATTAAACAAAAAGCTGATTTACAAATAACTAATATCAATAAAAAAAACAAGCACTCATTAATATCAGCAAAATACGAAAATAAGAATTTACAAATTGAAATTCCTTTTATTGATGATGCGTCAATTGAAAACGCAATTCATGTGTGGTTATTAATGCTGTTATTAAACTTCGATAATAAAAATATCGAAGAAAAAATGTATGACTTGTCGCCTGTTGCAATGCGTTTAGAACTGAAGCAAGGAATTAACAATTGCAGTATTATAAACGACAGTTATAACTCCGATATTCAATCGTTAACCATTGCTTTAGATTTTCTTAATCATCAAAAACAAAACAATAAAAATATTCTCATTTTATCAGACATATTGCAAAGTAGTTTCGATGAAAAAGAATTATATAAAAAAATTTCTGAACTAGTAAGAGAAAAAAATATTGATGAGATAATTGGAATAGGAAAAACCATATCACGCAATTCAAACTTCTTTAGCATAAAAAAACATTTTTTTAGCTCAACCGATGATTTTGCAATCAATTATTCAAAAAATTTATTCATTAACTCAAATATATTAATTAAAGGCTCACGAAAATTTCATTTTGAAAAAATATCAACTTTATTAGAAAAAAAAATACACCGAACAGTTTTAGAAGTTAACCTAAACGCTATTGAACAAAATCTAAATTTTTTTAGGTCAAAGTTGCGACCCGAAACAAAAATAATGGCAATGGTAAAAGCTTTTTCCTATGGTAGTGGCACATTTGAAATTGCAAGTCTTCTTCAATATCAAAACATCAATTATCTTGCTGCAGCATACACAGATGAAGGCATTGAGCTAAGAAAAAATCAAATTTCTTTGCCAATAGTAATTATGAATCCCGAGGTTAATAGTTTCAATTTAATGATTGAATATAAGCTTGAACCCGAAATATACAATTTTCGAACCTTGCGTGCCTTTCACGAAACTCTTATAAAAAACAACAAAAAAACATACCCAATTCATATTAAATTAGACACAGGAATGCACCGTTCAGGATTTGACAGCAACGATATTGATGATCTGATTAATGAATTAAAAGAATACAAAAATCTCAAAATAAAATCAATTTTTTCACACCTTGCAGCCAGCGACGAAAAAATTCATGATGATTTTACAAACAAACAATTTTCATCTTTTGAGTTAATGACTTCTAAAATTATTAATGAGTTCGACTACCCTATTCTTCGTCATATTTTAAACTCATCGGGTATTGAGCGTTTCCCTAAAAACCAATACGATATGGTTCGACTTGGAATAGGACTGTATGGCATAAGCCCTTCAAAAAAAAATAAACTTTTTAATGTAAGCACTTTAAAAAGCATAATTGCTCAAATTAGGACTGTAAAAAAAAATGAAACAGTTGGCTATGGAAGAAAAGGGAAACTCGATAAAGATTCAAAAATTGCAACAGTCCCAATTGGTTATGCCGATGGCTTGAGAAGACAATTAAGCAATGGAGTTGGTAAAGTTTTAGTTAATAATCAATTTGCTCCAATAATTGGAAATATTTGTATGGATATTTGTATGATTGACATTACCAAAGTAAATGCTAAAGAAGGAGATGAAGTAATATTTTTTGGCAACGATTACCCAGTAACAGAATTAGCAAAGCAATTAAACACAATTCCTTACGAAATTCTAACAAGTATTTCAAACAGAGTAAAACGTGTTTATTTTCACGAATAACTTGAATGACAGATTCTCTTTTTGCATAATAAACTAAAAAGACTACTTTTGTAAAAAATATAAAAAAAATAATATGGATTATAACACATCTCGGTCAAAGCTCGTATTACATGAATATGGCAGAAACATACAAAAAATGGTTGAATACGCTTTAACTATTGAAGATAAAACTGAAAGAAATAAAATTGCAAACGCAATTATAACAATATTAGGTAATAAAAAAACTCACCTACGCGATATTCCGGATTTTAAACACAAACTTTGGGATCATCTTGCGATAATGTCTGATTTTAAATTGAATTTCGATTCTCCTTTTCCTTTACCTGAAAAAACGAATTTTAACCTAAAACCAAATCAAATTCCATACAAAATTGATAATATAAGATATAAACATTATGGAACAAATGTTAGTCTTTTTATAAAACAAGCTATTGAAACAGATGATGAAACAAAAAGGAATAACCTTATATTAATAATAGCAAATCACATGAAATATCTCTATCTGAAATGGAATAGAGACGCAGTTACCGATGAAATAATTTTAAACGACTTAGAAAAATTATCAAACGGTAAACTAAATATTGACAAAACATTACAACTTTCATCTTCAAGAGAATTGTCTAATAAAACCAGAAGAATAAAAAGAGTTATAAAAAAATAAATATTGATATTAAATATCAATTTATAATAACTAACAAACTTTAAAATTGGAAATTTTGTATTCTTAAGAATATAAAATTTCCAATTTTTTTTAGTAACCTCAGTTCGAAACTAAAAAGCATTAGAATCAAGTTAATAAAAACGGGATAAAAAAATATTCATTTAGATTCGTTTCTATAATTTTTTCTGTATATTCATACTTTATATAATTTAATAAAAAAATATACAAATGAGTATTTTTCGAGTTGAAGGAGGTCATAAGTTAAAAGGAGAAATAACCCCCCAAGGAGCTAAAAATGAAGCGCTTCAAATTATATGCGCAACATTATTGTCTCCTGAAAAAATAACAATAAAAAACATCCCTGATATTAGAGATGTAAATCGATTAATTGAATTATTAATTGGTTTAGGGGTATCTGTTTCAAAATTAAACAAAACAGATTATGTTTTTCAAGCAAAAAATATTAATCTAGATTACTTATATTCAGACGAATATGTGAAAAAAAGTTCTTCACTGCGAGGTTCTGTGATGACTATTGGTCCATTAATAGCACGATTTGGTAAAGCTTATATTCCAAAACCAGGTGGCGACAAAATTGGTAGACGCCGATTAGATACACACTTTTTAGGATTCCAAAAACTTGGTGCTAAATTTGAATACGATTCAAATAATAAATTTTATAAAATACAAGCAGATAATCTTCAAGGCACATATATGCTTCTTGAAGAAGCATCAGTTACCGGAACAGCAAATATTATTATGGCTGCCGTTCTTGCCAAAGGAACTACACAAATATATAACGCTGCTTGTGAACCATACGTGCAACAACTATGTAAAATGCTGAACAGGATGGGTGCCAAAATTTCAGGCATTTCCTCAAACCTGCTAACTATTGAAGGGGTTAATCATCTTACAGGATGTGAGCATTCTATATTGCCTGACATGATTGAAATTGGAAGTTTTATTGGATTGGCTGCAATGACTTCTTCTGAAATTACTATTAAAAATGTTTCTTACGAGAATCTCGGAATAATTCCTCAAGCGTTTAAACGCTTAGGTATAAAATTCGAAAAAAATAATGATGATATTTTTATTCCCGAACAAGGCAACTACGAAATTGAAACATTTATTGATGGGTCAATAATGACTATTGACGATGCTCCTTGGCCCGGATTAACGCCCGACCTTTTGAGCGTTCTTCTTGTTGTAGCAACTCAGGCAAAAGGAAGTGTTTTAATTCATCAAAAAATGTTTGAAAGCCGCCTCTTCTTTGTTGATAAACTTATTGATATGGGAGCCCAAATAATATTATGCGACCCGCATAGAGCCACTATTATTGGTTTAAACAAACAACACTACTTAAAAGGAGCAACTTTAATTTCTCCGGATATCAGAGCAGGTGTTGCACTTTTAATTGCAGCAATGTCGGCTAAAGGTGTTAGCACAATTCACAATATTGAACAGATTGACCGTGGCTATCAATTTATTGATAAACGACTTAACAATATTGGTGCTAAAATTGAACGAATTGGCGATTAAAATTAGTTTGTAAAATTGTAATGTTGAAACTACTCCAAAAACACCTGACATGTTTATAGTAAGAAAAACAGGTATAATTAAATTGCTGATAATCTGAATAATAGAAAACATGTCAGGTCTCAATAATTTAAAAATAAAACTTTTCGGAGTGGATTCAATATTAAAAGATAAAATTATATGAATTATTTTATTTTCAACTTGCTTTTTATTTATAAAACATATTTATTTGTATCTAAATATGTAAATATATAAATATGAAAAAAATTAAAATCACTCTAATAACTGCTTTTATTGCAGTAAACGTTCTTAGTTACTCTAATGTAAAAAGCATTTCGAAAAATACAGAAGCAATTACTCCATCTAGTAACAACGATAAAGTTGTAGTTGGACTGAACGTTGGAAACAAAGCTCCCGAATTAAATTTTCGATCTCCTGACGGAAAAATAATTACCTTATCGTCATTAAAAGGTAAAATAGTTCTTATTGATTTTTGGGCATCTTGGTGCAGACCATGTAGAATGGAAAATCCTAATATTGTTAATGCTTATCTTAAATTTAAGGATAAAAATTTCAAACATGGTAAAGGATTTACTATTTACAGCGTATCTTTAGATAAAAATAAATCAGCATGGATTAATGCAATAAAAAAAGATAATATGTTTTGGGAAAACCATGTTAGCGACTTGGGAGGTTGGCACTCACAACCTGCTCAAATATACGGTATAAGGTCAATACCTTCAAACCTTCTTATTAGTGGGGATGGAATTATTATTGCAAAAAATCTTAGAGGGCAGCGACTATATGAAGTTTTAAATTATTTAATTGAAAAATAACCTAATAACCTCAGTTCGACTTAAACTATTTATTAACCAAAAAAGGCAGAATTTATTTCTGCCTTTTGTCATTTTATCAAAATAACAAAAAAAAATGTCAATTTGTCGTAAAAATATATATTGGCAAACAATTTGAAATGAAATAATGTGTAATTTTTAATTGCATTTAAAAATTTATTCATTGATTATGTATTATTTAAGCTGACTTACAAAAATAAATCAAGTGATGAAAAATAAAATTTTATTAATATTGCATATTCATTAAAACAAAAAATAATTTTCAGAATTAAATTTGATTAAAATAATTTATTAATAAATAAAATGACAAAAAAAGAAACAAATAAGCAAGAACCTGAAGTTAAGGTTACTGCAAAAAAAACAAGCACTAAATCACCAAAAACAGAATCGAAAACAACAAACAAAAAAAAATCTGTTAAAAAAGAAACAAAAGCCAAAGTTGTAAAAAAAGACGAAAAGCAAGAATTAATAGAAAAATATGAAATTGCCAACGATAAATATATTCGACTTTCTGCAGAATTTGACAACTACAGAAAAAGAACTTTGAAAGAAAGGATAGATATTATTAAATCTGCCGGCGAAGATATAATAGTAAATATTTTACCCGTAGTTGACGATTTTGAGAGAGCTCTCGATTCAATGAAAAATGCAGAAGATATAGAAGC
>JAGLDO010000232.1 GCA_023145555.1 Bacteroidales bacterium | reverse complement strand
TTTCAGAATCTAAAAGACGAAATCCAATTTTCCCTAAATTTTCTTCGGCGCAAACCAAAACTCTATAATCTTGATTGCTGTAAAAAGTCAACATTAATTCGGCAACATCTCCTTCGCTTAAAATAGCAGAATTTAATTGCCCATTATAAATATAAGGAGATAATTTGGGCATGCACTCTTTTCTTGTAAAATTTTTACATTGAGCATAATTTATTGTCGGAATACTAACAAGAAAAGATAACAAAAAGATTGTTGTAAGAATTTTTTTCATCATTATATGAATTTTTGTAAAGTATGTTTATTTAATAATTAAATTTCGAATAATGCTTGCTTGATTTTTTATGTTTTCAATTTGTTTATACGAAACATTAATTTTCATGTTACTGTTAATAGATGTTTTTTTTGTTTTTTCATCTGTTAATACTTCATATTTTCCTTGGGAGATATTTATTTTATTAAATTCTAATTCCAGATTTTTTAGATTAGGCATCATAACAGACAAAAAACTTTCGGTTCTTTTGTCGTTTAACGAACTTAACAACTTAATTAAATTATCTAAAGAATATTTTTGCTCTGCAATTCTACACATAATTTCATGATTTGGATTATTAGAATCCAACATCTTCGTAGAAATATATAAAGCTTCAATCCACCCACCAAAAATTATTAATGCAGCAGTGCTTTCTCTGTTGTTTTCTTTTAAATATAAATCAGCATTTCCATAAGTGTCAGAAATTATTTGAAGCAGAGTATCTCTATTGTTCACATTATTCTCTAATTTATTAATTGAAATTGATGCCTTTTCTTGAGGAATTTTTAATTCTTCAATAATTGTTCTTATTGCTGATAAATAATCTATTGATTGTTGAATTTGATCGTATAAACGACAATAACTTAAATCTGCACCATAAACACCCAGATTTAAAGCTAAATCAGTTGTTGTTGAATAATTTTCGACATTGTCGGTTGGGTTTAATAATGAAGAATTGTATCTCACCCCGGCTTTTTGAGTAAGATGAGCCATTTCAATTGGAGAAGGAACATTATAAAATATTCTCTCAACTTTGTTTTTTTCAGAATCTTCCTCAAAAGAATCTTCAAGCAATAATTCTTCTTTTTCTTTCTTTGTTTTTTCTTTATTATTATTTGAAGAATTGCAGGCAAATATCAAAAAAGAAAATATTAAAGAAAATATTAAAGTGTAATTTTTAAGATTAAAACGGATCATATTATTTTTGTTTTTTCAAATTTAATGAAATAATATTAAAAAAGCACAAGTTTTTATTAAATTAAAAGTAAAAATAACAAATTTTTTTATCAAAAGCTTGCATTGGCAAATCATTTTAGGTTATTTTTGGTTTTTTATTAGAATATCAGATTATGAGAGTAGGAATTATTATTGGTAGATTTGGAGGAGTTGATGGTGTTTCGCTTGAGACAGAGAAATGGATTGCCATTTTAGAAAAATTGGGACATGAGATTTTTATCATTGCAGGACAATTTGAGCATAGAAAAATTAATCTTGTGCATGAAACTATTGTTCCGGAGATGTCGTTTTTCTCTCCGGAAAGTTATTGGGGACAAAAAAAAGCTTTTTTCTTTCCCGAAGCTGACCCTGATGAATTATTGTCTCACATTGATTTTTATTCTGATATTATTGCAAAGAAAATTATTGATTGGATTCGTGAAAAAAAAATTGATTTAGTACTCTCGGAAAATGCCTCTGCTTTGCCGTCTCATATAGAGTTGGGATTGGGAATTAAAAAAGCAGTTATGCAATTAAACATTCCTGTTATTACTCACGATCATGATTTTGCATGGGAGCGAGGCGACAGGTATGTTTCTCCTCACAAACAAATTAACGAACTTGTGGAAGAAACCTTTCCTCTTTGTTTGCCAAATGTTCATCATGCGGTTATTAATTTACATGCTCAAGAAACGTTAAAAAATAAATTTAATATTGATGCAATAGTTGTCCCTAATGTTATGGATTTTGATAATCCGTTTGGACAATTGAATGAGAAAAATATAAGTTTGCGAAGAGATTTAGGATTGAAAGAAACGGATATAATATTATCACAAGTAACTCGTATTGTTAGGCGAAA
>JAGLDO010000231.1 GCA_023145555.1 Bacteroidales bacterium | reverse complement strand
ATAAACAGAAACATTGGCGACACTGTTGGCTGGCATAAATTTTCTATCGATTTCTTTATTCCTCCGCATAATACGGAAGATAAAATGAAGATTTATTTGTGGAATCCCGATTCTGTTCCTGCATATTTTGATGATTTAAAAGTAGATAAAATCCCTCCAAAACAATATCCTGAATATAATCAAAAAGCTTTACGCATATATATTGACGAAAAGGAAATGGCAATTTTAAAAGACAAAAGAAAGATTGCTTTTGAAAAAAATATTCTTGAAACAGACGACAATAGTTATGTTAATGCAATTGTATTTTGGTATGGAGATGACATGAAAGCTAAAATTCGTTTAAAAGGAGATTGGCTTGACCATTTAAGAGGCGACAAATGGTCTTTTAGAATTAAGCTTAAAAAAAACGCAACATGGAAAGGCATGAAAACTTTTTCAATTCAAACTCCCGAAGCACGATATTTTATTGATGAGTGGTTAGCACACAAAATTTTTGAAAAAGAAGATGTGTTAACAACCAGATATGATTTTGTGCCTGTTTATATTAATAATAAAAACATGGGGTTATATGCATATGAAGAACATTTTGAGAAACAACTTGTAGAAAATAAAAATAGAGGAGAAGGACCAATTATAAAATTCTCAGAAAACCAACTTTGGGCATCTCGTGTTTCAAAACAAGAAAACAACTTCCCATTATTTGATGCAAGTAAAATAACTGCTTTTAAAAGTAACAAAATTCTCTGCGATTCTAATTTATTAAAAAATTTTATTGATGCACAAAACCTTGTTTATGAATACAAATATGCAACAAATCATGCTTCAAATATTTTTGATACTGATAAATTAGCAAAATATTTCGCTCTTGCAGACTTAACTCGAGCTTATCATGGTTTTATTTGGCACAACCAACGATTTTATTACAATCCTGTTTTATCAAAACTCGAATTTATTCCTTTCGACTGCTATTGCGACAAGGGAGTTATGCAATGGACAAACAGACCAATTTATGGAAATTATAATATTGAAAGCGTAAAAAGAAAAAATGATGGGTTTTTTATGATTGACTATCTTTTCGCAGATAAAATATTTGTAAAAAAATATTTTTATTATCTTAAAAAATATTCCGATAAAAAATATATTAATTCAATTTTATCTCAATTCAAATCTGACATAGAAAACAACGAAGCTCTTATCCAAAAAGAATTTGCAGATTATAATTATAATTATAAATTTCTTAAAAAAAATGCTTTAGAAATAAGAAAATCGCTTCCTGAATTCGAACAAAAAGTTGAAAAAAATTATTTTACTTTTATCGACAGTGTTGATACTGTCAGACCAAAAATATATAAAGCCCGGTATGATAAAAATTTACCATCATATTTTGTTAATGCCTATCGTGAGCAGAATAATAAAGTTCGCATATTTAATTATTACCCTAACGATATTGAACTTGTAGGCATTAGCAATAATCAAACATTAATTACTACTCTCTATAAACAGAAAATATTGTTGCAATCATATAATAACTTTTTGAACGACACTATAATTGAAGCAGACACCAGTAGTATTAAATATTTATTTTTTATTGTTAAAGGACAAGCAGACATTTTTAACATCCCGATTTTTCAATGGCAATCTCCAAAAAACTGCAATCCTCAACAAAAACTTACAAAAAACAGCAATTTTAAAACCAATCCGATTTTTCATATTGTTAAAAATAAAAATTTGGTTGTGAAAGCCGGGAATTATACAATTAAGAAAAATATTGTTATACCTGCGGGATATAAAGTCATTTTTAAAGCTGGAGCAAATCTCAATTTTATCAATAAGTCATTTTTCTTATCATACTCACCTATATTTATGCAAGGGAAAAGAAAACATCCTATTACTATTAAATCAACCGATGGAACAGCAATGGGTTTTACTGTTATGCAGGCAAAAGAAAAATCATTTATTAAAGATGCTGTTTTTGAAAACCTCAATACCCTGAACTACAATAATTGGAATTTAACGGGAGCTGTTACCTTTTACGAATCAGATGTAGAAATAACCAGCACATTATTTAATAACAACAAGTGCGAAGATGCTTTAAACATTATTCGTTCAAATTTCTTTGTTCATAATTCTTCGTTTGACAATATTCTTGCTGATGCTTTTGATGCTGATTTTTCAAACGGCAAGGTTCTAAAAACCTTTTTCTCAGATATTGGTAATGATGCAATAGATTTTTCGGGCAGTAAAGTTTTTATTGATGATTGTGAAATAATAAATGCTAAAGACAAGGGAATTAGTGGCGGTGAAAACTCAAGACTAATAATTAATAATATTAACATTAAAAACTCAAATATTGCTTTTGCCTCAAAAGATTTGTCATTTATTGACATCTCTTCTGCTTCTATTACTAATTGTAATTACGGATTTGCAATTTTTCAAAAAAAATCGGAATATGGACCGGCAACCATAAAAATCAATAAATTAATAAGCAATAATATTAACACTTTATATTTGATTGAAAAAAAATCACAATTAATATTAAGAGATAAAACCATCTTTGGCAATAAAAAAAATGTGGTTAAAAAATTGTATAATTAATCGTTCATTATTAACACTGTAATTATATATTGACCAATCCTAAATACACAAAAAAAGCCACCATTATCTTGGCAGCTTTTCTTGTTTAATAAAATTTGTATTAAAAAATATATCTTACTGAAAGTGCTCCTCCATCACCCCAAAAACCAGAATATCCAACAAGATTTAATGCCGGTTTCCAATCTAAACTTATGTTAATTGGGATTTCTTTAAAATTATATTCCAATCCGAGAATACCATCAATACCAATTACAGAATAACTTTCATTATCATCAGCCCAAGATACGTTACTGCCATCCCAAAAACCAACATGAGCACCTGCACCATAATACCAATTTAAACGATCTGTATCGAATGCCTGTTTGTGGATTTCATACAATCCTGTAATATTAAAACCTTGCCAACGTGTTGACAATATACCTTCAAAAGCAGCATTTTTACTAACAAAATGTTTAACTGTCAATCCATTTGCCAAGCCACCTCTAACACCAATGGCGGTTTTGTAATCTTGTGCATTTACTATCAAACTGCCTACTAAAATTACAGTTAATAATAATAATGATAATTTTTTCATACGTTTGTTTTTTAATTATTTCTGCTAAATTAAATAATTTTTATTAAATATCAATAGGATTTGAAACTTTCTGTTTAAGAAGTGCAACATCCAGCACATCAATAATATTTTTCACATAATGAAACTTCAAACCTTTAACATAAATGTCTTTTATTTCGGAAATATCTTTTTTGTTTTCATCCGAAAGAA
>JAGLDO010000230.1 GCA_023145555.1 Bacteroidales bacterium | reverse complement strand
GTTCTCGGGACTTCTTTTTATGTTAAATCGCAAAAGAACAGTCCTACAATTGAAGTAATTGTTAAAACAGGGAAAGTTGCTGTAAGACTTGAAGATGATTTGAAAAATGAGATAATTTTAACACCTGACGAAAAAGGAGTTTTTACAAAAAATGATAATAAACTTAAAAAAATAAAAAACACAGATGTAAATTATTTATCGTGGAAAACAAAATTTTTAATTTTTGAAAATGAGAAGCTTAAAAATGTAGTTAAGAAATTAAACGAGACATATCACAAGCAAATTATTATTTCAAATCCGAAAATTAATAATTGCACTATTACTGCAACTTTTAATAAACAATCTATTGACGCAGTTCTAACCATATTAAAGGAAACTCTTGATTTAGAAATTAAAAGACAGAAAAATACTATTTATATATCAGGGAATTCGTGTGAATAAAAATAACGGGAAACATTTACAACTTATTACAAAAATATAATGAATAATGGTTAAATTGCTATAATAAATGTCATTAGTAAATGCGGTTATAAAAGATGCATGCAATCGCATGCAAAATATTGCAGCGTGTAAAACGCAATTATATAATGCGTTAATTAGCAACGGCATTTATGCCGTTGAATACGATAAAAAAAATAAACGGGCTTTAGCCCAAAATAAAATAATAATATGTCATTCATAAAAGTTTACGTACATTATGGTCAACAAAAAACAGATTGACTTTTTTAATAGATTCTATTAGGTACAATGTTTTTAACCATATACGAGAGAATGCCACAAAAAAAATATTTATATTGATTTTATAAATGGATATACAGACCATATTCATTGTTTAATATCATTAAATGATGATTTAAGTATAGGCAAAATAGCCCGGTTAATAAAAGGAGAATCCTCGTATTGGATTAATAAAAATAAACTGACAAAAGAAAAATTTGGCTAACAGAACGAATATCTAACAGTTGGTGTAGGAGATAATTAAATTGAAAACGTGCGAAAATATATTGCAGCTCAAGAAGAACACCATAAAAAATATACATTTATAAAAGAATATAACAAATTTATTAAACGATATGGATTTGATATTATTAGGCATTAATTTTTGGCTAAAGCCAAATAGATGTGTTCAATTTATACAACGCCATTTATGCCGTTGAATATTACATATAAAACACCCATCTAATTTGATAAATTTATTACATATCAATTATTGTGCATTTTGTAAAAGATTATGTTTCATTATTTTAACATTATTTATTGCACAACACGCATTATGTCAGAATGTTGACTTGTCAAAAAAGATAACGGTAAACAAAACCAATTCATCTATTCAAGAACTTATAGAAGAGATAAGCAACCAAGCGGGAATAAATTTTTCTTACAGTGTTCAAATTTTTTCCATACAAAATAATATTTCATTTTCAATAAAAAATAAATCGCTTGAAGAGACTTTAAAAAAGTTGTCGAAAAAGTTTGATGTTGATTATAAAATTGTTGAGAAACAAATAGTTTTAAAGAAAACAACAAATAAAGATAATAAACCCAAAATTGAAAGATATACTATTAGTGGGTTTCTAAAAGATAGGGAATCCGGCGAAAGTCTTATAGGAGCTACAATATTATTGAAAGGAACACAAAAAGGCACAATAACAAACGGTTATGGCTATTTTTCGTTAACGCTTCCTAAAGGTAATTACGATATTGAATTTTCATATATTGGTTACATTCGTGAAAGAAAGCATATTGAATTAAATAATAACATAAAGATTAATTCTGATTTGCAATATAACAGCGAAATTTTTGAAGAAGTAAATGTGGAGACCAAAGAGTATATTGATGAGATTGAAAAAGCTCAGGTTAGCCAAATAAATATTAAACCAAAAAATATAGCAAATATCCCTGAATTTATTGGTGGTGCAGGTTTAATAAAAAGTTTGCAGACACTACCCGGTATAAAAGTTTTTAGCGATGGCTCGGCATTTTTTTACGTAAGAGGAGGTAATAAAGACCAGAATTTAATATTAATTGATGAAGCCCCAATTTATAATCCTGCTCATCTTTTTGGATTTTATTCTGTAATAATTCCCGATGTAACCAAAGATATTAAAATATATAAGGGCGATATACCTGTTTCTATGGGAGATAGGCTGTCGTCGGTTATTGATATAAAAACAAAAGACGGGAATTTGAATAAATTTGAAACAAATGGTGTTTTAAATCCTTTTGTTAATCGATTTTCTCTCGAAGGTCCTATTGTAAAAGAAAAGTCATCTTTTTTTATTTCATACAGGCACTCAAATTTAAAGTGGATTTATAAAAAAGCGGCACCAAATTTAAATCTTTATTTTTACGATTTGAATGCAAAATTTAACATTAAACTTAATCGAAACAACCGATTATTTTATACTTTTTATTTTGGTGAAGATAATTTGTCGAATATTAATGCTGAGCTTGCTCATTTTGGAATAAACTGGCGTAATTTTACATCAACCTTAAGATGGAATCATATTTACAGCGAAAAACTTTTTTCAAATACAACTCTATACTCAAGTTCATATAATTATGATTTATCATTAGCAGAAAGTGAAAATTATAAATGGATTTCAAAAATTGCAAATCTTTCATTAAAAACAGACTTTACTTATTATTCAAGTCCGAAACATTCTTTGCGTTTTGGTGCAAGTTTAAACGCTCATCAATTTAATCCGGGGAATTTAAACATGAATAATATCAATATTCCAAAAATCCCTGAAATTAAATCTGAGAAATCTGTTTTGTATTTTTCCAGTAATCGAAAAATAAGCAACAAAATATCATATAGTTTGGGTTTACGATTTGAAAGTTGCGGAAATATTGGACCAACAACTGTTTATGGTTTCGACAATAATTATAATGTTAACGACACTATTTTAATTGATACAAATAAAATTTTTAGTGTTTATTCAAATTTAGATCCAAGAATTAATTTAAAATACCAAATTGACAGCACATCGTCAGTAAAATTAAGCTATGGAACTTATCATCAATACATTCAACTGCTTTCTAACTCAATAAGTCCTTTTACTTCATTGGAAGTATGGTTGCCAAGTGGAACAAACATAAAACCACAAAGTGCACATCAGTATACATTGGGATACATCAAATTTTTCAAAAATCTAAATTTTGAATTTACAAGCGATTTTTATTATAAAAAGATGAATAATCAAATAGAATATAAATCTCATGCAAACATGCTTCTAAATCCTTTGATTGAAGGAGAGCTTCGTTTTGGTGAAGCATGGTCGTATGGCGCAGAGCTTATGATTAAAAAAACAAAAGGCAGATGTGTAGGTTGGATAAACTATACTTACTCAAGAGTTTATAAACGGACGAAGGATGTTAATGAAAATAAAAAGTATCCTGCATTTTATGACCGTCCCCACGATTTTGCAGTTTATTTATCTTACCAAATAAGTAAGCGCCTGGGAATTTCGGCAAATTGGGTTTATAACACAGGCTCAGCAATTACAACGCCCGTTGGATATTACACATATAATGGAAGTGATATTCCTGTTTATGGGGACGAGAATAATGACAGGATGCCTGATTATCATCGCCTTGATGTTGCAATGAATTACAGGTTGAATAAAAAAGTTAGTAGATTTCAACACAGACTAATTTTTTCAATTTATAATGCTTACAACAGAAAAAATCCCATATCTTTAAATTTTAATAAAGTAAAAACAAAAAATGGCGAATATGTTGTTCCTGCAAATATTTATGGAACAGATAGAATAGTAACAACACAAAAGTATTTATTAGGCTTTATGCCTTCAATAACTTACAAGTTTCGATTTTAGATTATGAGAAAATTATTCTTAATATTATTTATTATTAGTTTGTTTTCGTGCGAAAAGCAAACAAATTGGACAACAGATAAAACTGATTTTAACACTATTGTTGTTGAGGCAATAATAACTAATGAAAATAAAAATCAAGAAGTTAAACTATCTAAACCGCGAAATGACATTAATGAAGAAATTTTACCTGTTTCTAATGCTTTGGTTAAAGTATATGATGACGATAGTGTTTATTATTTTAGCGAGAAAGATACTGAACACGGAACATATTTAAGTAACAATAAATTTATTGCTGTTGTTGGTAAAACATATTTTTTAGAAATTAATTATGACAACAAAATTTATATATCAAGGACAAATATGATTCCTGTAAAACCTTTTTTTCGATTAATATATAGTAAAGTTGATTCTCTAAGTAATAATTATAAAATTGCGTGGGTTGCAAAAACTTATGATTTGAACGAACAAGCAATGTATGAGGTTGAAATCGACTGGTCTCATATTAGTAATAATTCTGATACTATAAAAAA
Source organism: Bacteroidales bacterium (assembly GCA_023145555.1). Taxonomy (GTDB): domain Bacteria; phylum Bacteroidota; class Bacteroidia; order Bacteroidales; family B39-G9; genus B39-G9. The sequence goes on along the minus strand of JAGLDO010000230.1, from coordinate 1,507 downwards.
AGCAAAAGTTTTCTATTATACATTAAACACTATTGATGTAAGTCAGGCATTTTCTCCTGAACTTGAGAACGTTCAATTCCCAAAAGGAAGTATCATTATTGAAAAGAAATATTCGTTGACTGACGATTATGCCGATTATATTCGCTCAATGTTGGCTGAAACCAGATGGCGTGGTGGTTTTTTTGATGAAGCACAAGGGAATTTAATCACTAATATTGATAATGGAGGATTTGGATATTTTAGCGCTTGTTCGGTAATTACTCGTACAATAGTAGTTGAATAATGCAATAAAGATAATCCTTTAATAAGTATTGATAATAGATATTTCTGATTATAAAAAAATATTTAATATTAAAACATAGGGTATTTATAAAAGCAAGTGTATTAATGATGAAACAAAAGTTAAATAATATTAATTTAAAATTGAAAGTCATGAAAAAATTAAATTTAATCTTAGTAATCGCAGTTTTATTATCTGCACCTTTTTTTCAATCATGTGAAAAGGATGAAGTGCCAAAAACAACAGAAAGTATCATACCCGAATCTTTTAAGGTTGATATACCTGATGCAATAAGTAATGCAAACACACAAAAATCATCAATGCTTGCTAATGTTGATACACTTCAGGGGAATGACATTTATCAAAATTTAAGAACATTTATTGCTGTTGGTGAAGGCGCAGCAGATCTTGTTCAAGACATTATGTTGGGAATCGCTGTTTATGACATAAACCATGCAATGTCTTTATCTTACGAAAGTGATGAGGATGGAAGAATAAAAAATTTAGAAGTTATTGAAGGCACAACTTTTGAAGGACAAAGTTGGGAGTACGAACTAACAATTTCTGATGCAGATGGAGGTAAAGCATTACAAGTATTTTGGAATGTAAGTCCAGTAAGAGGTATTGCAATTATTAAACCATATAATTGTAACCGTAATGAACAAGTAGAAAACATTGACGCAATGTTCAAAGTAACTTATAGTGAAGCCAATGATATGGGTTACGACAAGCATATGATTGTCGAAATTGCAGGACTTCCTTTAGACGACCCTTTAGAAAATTGTTACTCAGTAAGTTCACTCAAAATGTTTGTTGGCAGAAACGGCGATGTTGTAGATGTTTATGGAAATACAGAGCATCCAAATGCTATATTTATTAACGGTGATGTAGGTTTTGATTGGGCTTTTGTAGCATCATCATCTAAAATTAACGACATTGCTGTAGCTGAAGTTGGTTTACCGTCTAACTTATTAGATGCAAGTGATAGAGAAACTTTGTTAGAAACATACTCAATTAAAAATGTTTTTACCACCCAAATTTATGACCAATGGCCAACAATAGACAGTACAAGTGTTCAAACATTTTTACACAATACTGAAGCTCCCGGATTTTTTGACCGTAACGGATTTATTCAAGGTGGAACAGCTCCAAATTCACAATATGACAATTTATTAACAAGTATGATGAACTTAACACCTTATAATCCTTTAGATATTAACGGTTTAA
>JAGLDO010000023.1 GCA_023145555.1 Bacteroidales bacterium | reverse complement strand
CCCGTGACTTTTGGATTTAAAATAATTATATATTAAAAAAAGTTGAGATTTTCAGAACATAATCTTAAATTTGCACTAAAATAATTTAACATATGTATTTAAAAGATATTTTATCAATTACAGGACAAGCAGGTTTGTTTAAACTTGTTTCTCAAACAAAAACAGGTTTAATTGTTGAGAATGTTGAGACTAAAAACAGAATCCCTTCCTTTTCAACAACTAAAGTAAGTGCTTTAGAAGATATTGCAATTTATACATACGACGAAGATATGCCTCTTGCAGATGTATTGAGAAAGATGTATAAAAAACTTGAAGGTAAGCCTGCAATAAGTCATAAATCATCAGCTGATGATTTAAAAGATTTTTTCTCAACAATCTTACCTAATTACGATAATGGAAGAGTTTATGTGTCTGATATAAAAAAAGTTGTTAGCTGGTATAATCTTCTCTCACGTTTAGATATGATTAAATTTGACGAAGAGAAATCTAAAGAAAACGACAAGGTTACAGATGCAGAAATTGTTGATGACGAAAAATCTGACAAATAAACATTTAAGATATTGATTAATTAAAGTATAACGATTATTTTGTTATACTTTTTTTTGTTTTTATTGTACTCGAATAAGCTTAATAAAAAATATAAACACATGCAAAACAGAAAATTTGTTTCAAAAGATTTAAAAATTAAATCATGGGAATCAATCGATTCTTACTATAGTGAATTGGAAACACGCGAGATTAATTCAATAAATGATTTAGAAAAATGGATGCACAATAGAAGTGAGTTAGATTCTGTGCTTGAAGAAGATCTTGCCTGGCGATATATAAAAATGAATTGTGATACAACAGACAAATCATTAACCGATGATTTTAATTTTTTTGTTACAGAAATTGAACCAAATATATCAAAATATTCAAACATTCTTGATGAAAAATTTATTGAATCAAAATTTACAAATCAGCTTGATAAAAAAAAGTATTTTATCCCAATTCGTACAATAAAAAGAAAACTGCAAATTTTTCGTGAAAAAAATATTCCAATCTTTGCTATGCTGCAAAAGGAAGAACAAGAATATGGCGCAATTGCGGCTAACATGACAATAAAATATGATGGTGAAGAGATTACTTTGCAGAAAGCTGCCAATTACTTAAAAAATACGGATAGAGACCTTCGTGAAAAAGTCTATTTCCTAATCAATAACAGAAGATTGCAAGAAGTTGATAATTTTAATAATATATTAACTAAGCTAATTGCAAAAAGAAATGAAGTAGCAAAAAATACTGATTTTGAGAACTATCGCGACTATAAATTTGTTGAATTAAATAGATTTGATTATACAATTGATGATTGTGTCGAGTTTCATAACTCAATAAAATCGAATGTTTGTCCTATCGTTAACAGAATAAATCAAAACAGAAAAGAAAGCTTAAACTTAGATGTTTTAAAACCTTGGGATTTAGATGTTGACATAAATTTAAAAACACCTTTAAAACCATTTGAAAATACCGAAGAACTTATTGACAAATCAATAAAATGTTTTACTCAGGTGCGCCCAAAATATGGTGAATATTTGTCAAAGATGAATGAATTAGGCTTTCTGGATCTTGATGCAAGAAAAGGTAAAGCTCCCGGAGGTTTTAACTATCCTCTATACGAAAGTAATATCCCATTTATTTTTACAAATGCAACAGGAAATTTACGCGATGTAGAAACCATTTGTCATGAAGGCGGACACGCAATACATTCAATTGTATCGAGCACTCTCGAGTTGGTTGATTTTAAAGAATTGCCGTCAGAAGTTGCTGAATTGGCTTCAATGTCAATGGAATTGATAAGTATGGAACATTGGAATGTTTTTTTTGAAAATAAAGAAGAACTCATAAGAGCAAAACAGAGTCAGCTAGAAGGAATTATAGGCGTTTTACCATGGATTGCTATTGTTGATAAATTTCAGCATTGGCTTTATTTAAATCCAAATCATTCAGTTGAAGAACGTAAAAACAACTGGGTAAAAATTGCTAAAGAATTTGGAAGCAATGTTATTGATTTTACAGGTTGTGAAGATTTTTATGCCAACACTTGGCAAAAACAATTGCATATTTTCGAAGTTCCTTTTTATTACATTGAATATGCAATGGCTCAATTGGGTGCTATTGCTATTTGGCGTAATTATAAGCGGAACCCTGAAAAAACGCTCGATAATTACGAAAAAGCTCTTAGGTTGGGTTACAGTGTCACAATTCCTGAGATTTATGAAACAGCAGGTATTAAATTCAATTTTTCAAATGACTATGTTAAAGAATTAATGCTCTTTGTAAATGAAGAATTAGCAGAGCTTTATAAATAATATTATTTATAAAAAACTCTGAAAGGTTTTAAAAACCTTTCAGAGTTTTAGAATAAAAATTAAATGAGATGCTGAAACAAGTTCAGCATGACGCAAGTGGTATAAGTACCATCGTTTGTGCTTTTATTTTTCTCCATTCTCTATTATCAACTCGTCATTCCGAATTCGTTTCGGAATCCCTTTAATCATATTTTTTTGCTTCTTCCCAAATAGCATTCATCTGGTCTAAAGTCATTTCTTTTAAGTCAATGCCTTTTTTAATGGTTTTATCTTCAAGATAATTAAATCGTTTCGTGAATTTTTTATTAGTACGCTCAAGAGCATTTTCAGGGTCAATATCATAAAGTCGTGCTGCATTTATTAAAGAAAAAAACACATCTCCAAATTCAGATTCGATTTTTTGTTTCTCGCTCTTATTTTGAATTTCAAATTTTAATTCTTTAAATTCTTCTATTACTTTATTCCAAACCTGACTTTTTTCTTCCCAATCGAAACCAACTCCCTTAACTTTTTCTTGAATACGGTTAGCTTTTACAAGTGCAGGTAACGATTTTGGCACACCTTCTAAAACTGATTTATGTCTACCTTTTTCTTTAAGCTTTAATCTTTCCCAATTTTCAGCAACATTCTGAGCATCTGCTACTTTTACATCACCATAAATATGAGGATGACGATAAATTAATTTTTCGCATAAAGAATTGATAACATCAGAAATATCAAAATCATTTGTTTCTGAAGCTATTTTTGCATAAAAAACAACATGAAGCAATAAATCACCCAGCTCTTTTTTAATTTCGGAAATGTTTTTATCAATAATGGCATCGGCTAATTCATAGGTTTCTTCAATCGTGTTTGAACGTAAACTTTCGAAAGTCTGCTTTTTATCCCAGGGACATTTTTCTCTGAGCTCATCCATAATATTTATCAATCGTTCGAATGCTTTTAATTTATCTTTCATTTAATTTAGATTATAAGGCAATATAAAACTTTTTAGAAAACGTTCTCCACTGTCCATGCTTGCGGTTCTTTAACACTCCAAACATTAAGTTTAGTCCATAACGTTTTGTTCAGCTCCGATTTACGATATTTATTTAGCTTAAACTCAGTTTCCCAAATTGTGTACATAAAATATACATCTTTATCTTCTTTGTCGTTAAGAATTTCCATATTTTTACATCCTTCAATTTTAGAAAAATCATTTTTTCTTAATGTAAAAAACTGCTTAAACTCGTCTGTGTTTACAGTGTCGATTTTAAATTTAATTATTCGTGTTATCATAAAATTTTATTCTAATTGTTGTATTAATATTTAAATCTAATAGTTCACAAACTTTACCTTTATTTATTGCAATTTCCAATAAATTTAATGAATTAAAAATAGCAAGTAATTCACCTATTGACGTTCCGTCATAAGTGCTATTAATTTTGCTAATTCTATTACTGGTACTTTTAATAAGTATGTCAAATTTTTTATTTTCACCTACCTTGTTAAATAAATCTTGTGAGATATTTGTAATAGCATTTTCATATGAATCAATATAAATTATACTTCCGGTTATTACATTTTCATCAACAGCCGGCATTATTGGAATTTGTTGAGATAAGTAAGATATTTTTTCTCCGAGTTCTAAAATATCTTTCCCTTTTGCCAAATCACAAGCGGTTTTAGAAAAGATTGATAATTCAGGAAAGGTTAATAATTTTTTTTCATTATTTATTTTAACAATTATATCCGGTTTTTCATCAAACATTAAACCAAAAATACCATTTGCTGCACCTATAAAATAATGACCATCTGCTTTTATCACAACGTAAGGATATTTTTTGCTATTTTCGCTGTTTATTCCAATAATATGAATTGTTCCTTTTGGATAATGATTATATGAATTACGAAGAATAAAAGCGGCCTGTGCTACATTATATGTTTGTATTTGATGGGTGATGTCAATAATTGTAACGTCAGGGCAGTTACTAATAATGGCTCCTTTTACAGCCCCAACATAAAAATCATTAGCCTTCCAATCTGTTGTTAGCGTGATTATTGACATTAAAGAAATTTTTTATAAAGATATACTATTTATTTTTTTTAATTTAATGATAATTGATTAAATTCAATTTTTGTTTAAAAAGTCAAAATTAACAAATATTGAGTAAAAAAGTATGGTAGAAAAAGTAATATATTTTGAAACAATCGATCCGATAGATTTTTTTGGTGTAAACAATTCAAATATTGATTTATTAAAAACAAAATTTCCAAAAATTAAAATGATTGCTCGTGGAAATGAACTAAAACTAATTGGTGATGAAGAAGAAATACAGAAATTTGAAGAAAAATTTGATTTTTTAGTTCACCATTTTGAAAAATACAATAACTTATCTAATTCTGATATAGAAAAAATAATAAATGGCAAGCTAGAAAAAAAATCTGCTTCGGCAAACGATAATGATATTATAGTATTTGGCAATAATGGAAAAGCAATAAAAGCTATTACTCCCAATCAAAAAGTTATGGTTGAAAAATATAACAATAATGATTTAATTTTTGCGATTGGTCCTGCCGGCTCGGGTAAGACATATACAGCTATTGCAATGGCAGTAAGGGCATTAAAAAATAAAGAAGTAAAAAGAATAATATTAAGTCGTCCGGCGGTTGAGGCAGGCGAACGACTCGGATTTTTACCCGGTGACATTAAAGAAAAAATAGACCCTTATCTTCAACCTTTATACGATGCTTTGTTTGATATGATTCCAGCACGAAAATTAGAGAGTTATGTTAAAGATGGCGTTATACAAATTGCACCTTTAGCTTTTATGAGAGGACGAACTCTCGACAATGCTTTTGTTATATTAGACGAAGCACAAAACACTACTTTAAACCAGTTAAAGATGTTTCTTACTCGTATGGGTAAATTTTCAAAATTTATTGTAACAGGCGATATCACTCAAATTGATTTGCCACGTAAAAGGGATTCGGGATTAATTCAGGCAATTAATATTTTAAAAGATATTAAAGGTATTGCAATAGTCTATCTTAATTTAACAGATATAATTCGACATAAACTTGTAAAATCGATTGTTGAAGCTTACGAAAAATCAAATATTAAATAATATTTTAGGTTTATGGACAAAATGATTGTTGTATTTTCAACAATATTTTATGATTAAATTACAAAATTATTATCAAGGGAAATAAAAAACAAAAAGTTACGAATTAAATCTCAACAAATCTTTGGCATTTTCAAAGGCGGCATTGGTAACGCTTTCACCACTAAGCATTTTGGCTATCTCAACAACGCGTTCATCGTCATCTAACAATTTAATGTTGGTTGTTGTTGTGTCGTTATAGTCGTCTTTATAAACAGTATAGTGATTTTGTCCTTTGCTTGCTATTTGCGGTAAATGAGTTATGCTCACCACTTGCATATTTTTCGACATGTTTAGCATAATATTACCCATTTTGTCGGCTATTTCTCCGGCAACACCAATATCAATCTCATCGAAAATAATTGTTGGTAAAGCTATAGATTTTGATATTATAGATTTTATACTTAGCATTAATCTTGACAACTCACCACCTGATGCTACTTTTGAAATACTTTGCATCTCAACTTTTTTATTGGCCGAAAAAAGGAAAGTTACCGTTTCTAAACCATTTAAAGAAAGCTGTTCTGTTTTGTCTTGTAAAATTTTAAATTTGGCATTTGGCATGCCTAAACTTTGCAAAAGCTCAATAATCTTTTCCTCAATCTCGGGAATAACTTTTTTTCTTTGGCTTGATATCTTATTAGCCTTTTTAACTAAATTGTCATACTTATTTTTAAGTTTAACAGTTAATTCGTCAATTTCAGAATCGAAAGAAGATATTTCATTAATCTGATTTTCAAGATTCGACTTAATTTCAATTAATTCATTAATTGTTGAAACACGATGTTTTTGCTGCAAACTGTAAATCAGGTCTAAGCGTTCTTTAATATTGGTTATTTTGTCGGGATTATATTCAACATCATTACTAATAATTTCAATCTCGTTAGAAATATCGTTTAATTCAATCAACACACTATCAATTCGTTGTGAAAGATCAATTGATTTTGAAAAGAATTTATTTAATAATGATAATGACGATTTCACTTCATTTATTTGACTTATTGATGTCTCGCCTTCGCCTGATAATAAATGAAAGGCTTTTGATAGATTTGTTTTTATTTCTTCAGAATGAGTTAATGTTTCTAAATCGTTCTCGAGATCTTCTTGTTCATCAGCTATTAAATTTGCTTCTTCCAACTGATTATACTGAAATTGCAAATAATCCAAATCCTGCTTTTCTTTTTCCGATTTCTCAATAAGATTATTTAACTCATTATTAAGTTTTTTATATTCTTTAAAGTCATTTTTATACTCATTCAAAAGGTCTTTGTGTTGAGCCATAATATCAACAACGAAAAGTTGGAACAGAGTATCGTTTAAAATCAAATTTTGATGTTGCGAATGTATATCAACAAGTTTGCTGCCCAGTTCTTTAAGTATACTGATGTTTGCAGGAGTATCATTAATAAATGCGCGTGATTTGCCATTTGGATTAATTTCACGGCGAATAATTGTAAACTTTTCAAAATCCAAATCATTATTATCAAAAAAGTCGTGCAAACTATATTCTGAAATGTCAAAAACACCTTCAATAATACATTTGTTATCTTTGTTTTTCAGAATTGAAGTATCGGCGCGCTGACCTAAAATTAATGATATAGCTCCAAGTAAAATAGATTTTCCTGCACCTGTTTCACCTGTTATTATTGAAAACCCTTGATTAAACTTAATGTTAAGTTCATCAATTAATGCATAATTATTTATTGATAATGATTGAAGCATGTATTTATTAAATGAAAATTACTGCTAATTTAGTCATGAATTTCATTAATTAGCAACATTTATTTTGTCACGAATTTACACAAATTTCTAAATATAAATAAATTTGTTTAGTATTTAATTAGTGTCTAATTGTGAAATTTGTGTCTGTTATTAACGAAGAATTTTTTGATATTTAGAATCATTCGCAGGATCTACTTGTTTTAAGACATTGTAAATTCTTGTTTTTTCTTCGGGGAAAGATTCTGAGAAAATATTAACAACTTCGTCACGTTTGGCATCAAAAAAGAGTTGCATTAAAAAAGAACCCGGTTTTTTTTGATGTACTTCTCTAAAAGATTCAATGCTTTCGATAATAGCAGTCTTACCGTCATTTACTTTCTCAGACATAATATCTAAACCTAAGCGATGATAACTGTATAAACATTCGCGTATTGGGCTATATGTGTCATTTAAAAGATTTTCAACTAACCAGTATCTGTTTTTTCTATCTTCAAAAGCTTTCCATCCTTTATAAGGAGAATTTTGAGCGTTATTCACAATTTTTTCAGCTTTTTCATAATAAGGAGTTCCGCCTTCTAAAGAAAAAGAATCATAGTCTAAACCAATAACTATATATGAATAATAAGCCAGAAGTGATGCTAAGTTAGACGTATATGAAGTTTCGTTAAATTGAAGCTCTTGAGTTTCTGTATATCTAAATTCAATATCATTATCAATATAGTTAAATAAAACAGAGTTGTAAGTTGTGTTAAAAATTGGTCGACTTACTTGAACCTGCATCGTTCCTTTAAATATGTCAGAAGAAATAGGGTGGTCTTTTATGTTAATATAAAAAGTACATTCAATGCGTTCGTTATCACTATATACATTATTTGTCCATTTATAATTATTCATAAACTCATAAATAATTTTTTGCAAAGCATTAAAAATTCGCTTGTCGGTACCCTGAACTTGTTTTGATACAACCTGCACTTTGCAATTTAATTCTTGTGAATATGAGTTATTAATTTGAAGAAAAAGAATTATTAAAAATAAAAATATTTTACGCATTCGTTTAAATTTGTAATTACAGTGCTAACAAAAAAAATATAACTCGCTTTTTCAGATTATAAATCCGAAAAATCGGTTTGTTAGAGATAAAACACTGTTTCTCGTTAGATTTTAATCTGTCTACAGTGTGAGCTTATAATCTTAAAAGTAAGACTTTATAATTTTACTCACAATATCTTTAGCAACTTCAGTTTTTAACTTTAACTCAAATTTTTCAATTTTATTGTTATTGTCAATAATTGTAATCTTGTTTGTATCAAACAAAAAACCGGATCCTTTATCTTGTAAAGAATTTAAAACAATAAAATCGAGGTTTTTCTTTGCAATTTTTTGTTTGGCGTTTTCAATTTCATTATTGCTTTCTAAGGCAAATCCAACAAGAAATTGGTTGGTTTTTTTGCAACGACCTAATTCTCCGGCAATATCTTTTGTGGGTTTTAATTCTAGATTCAGATTGTTTTTTCCCCGCTTCATTTTTTTGTCATGTGATGAGGTAGGAGTGAAGTCAGCAACAGCGGCAGCCATAATTGCGCCATCGGCATTTTCAAAATGTTTAATTGAAGCCTCGTACATTTCTTGAGCCGATTTGACATCAAATTTTGTTATATTTGGGTTAGTTGTAGATAAAGAAACAGGTCCGCTAATCAAAAATACATTTGCACCATTGTCTGCCAGTTCTTCTGCAATAGCATAACCCATTTTGCCAGATGAATAATTTCCAACAAAACGAACAGGATCAATAGATTCGTAAGTAGGTCCGGCTGTAACTATAATTTTTTTTGAACTAAGTTTTTTTTTTGAGTCAAAAAAGGCAACAACCTTTTTGAGAATAATTTCAGGGTCTTCCATTCTGCCTTTTCCATGCAAACCACTTGCAAGTTCACCTTCGGAAGGTTCGATAACTATGTTACCGAAAGATTGAAGAGTATTAAGGTTCTTTATTGTAGCAGGATGTTTAAACATGTCAAAATCCATTGCAGGGGCAATAATAACAGGGCAACGAACAGATAAGTAGGTTGTAAGTAATAAGTTATCACAAACACCGTTTGCCATTTTTGCAATAGTATTTGCAGTAATTGGAGCAATAAGCATTAAATCTGCCCAAAGTCCTAAATCAACATGACTGTTCCACTCACCATCATCATGATTAAAAAAATCGCACAAAACGGTATTTTGCGACAAAGTGGCCATTGTAACAGGGGTAATAAATTCTTTGGCAAGAGGTGTCATTACAACTTTTACTATTGCTCCTTGTTTAACTAATAAACGAACAAGACTTGCCGATTTGTATGCAGCAATACTACCGGTTATTCCTAATATGATTTTTTTACCCTTAAGCATTAGCCTGTTTTTAAAATACAAGTTACTATAGCTTTTTTATACAATATAGATTCTTTAAATATCTATTTCAGGTATTTCTGTTTCTTCTTCCGGTTTTCTAAAATAAATTTTATCTTCAAGAAATTCCTGAACAGCAATTAGTGTAGGTTTAGGTAATCTTTCATAATATTTAGAAACTTCTATTTGCTCTCTGTTTTCAAAAACTTCTTCAAGATTGTCTGTATATGAAGCAAATTCGTCAAGTTTTTGATTTAATTCTTGTTTAATTTCTTGCGAAATTTGATTAGAACGTTTTCCTATAACAACAATTGATTCATAAATATTGCCTGTGCCTTTTTCGAAATTAATTAAATCTCGAGTAATTGTTGTAGATTTTGCTTTTGTCCTTTTGTAATCCATATTAAATAAAATTTATTTTTCCTGTTTTATTTTTTTTATTGAAGTATTATAAATTTTTTCAGCGTCTTTAATGTTTTTGCTATTTGGATATTCATCAATTAAATTGTAATACTCATTAATTGTTGTTTGATATCTTTCATTTTTTTTAGTTTCAACACTGTTTTCAGCAAGTAAAAAATTTGATTGAAGAATCAAAAACAACAATTCTTCCCGATATTGAGTATCAGGATAATCTTTTAATGTGTTTTTTAAAGCAATAACAGATGATTTATATTCACCTAAATTAAAGTAAAGTCTAGCATTACTAAACGACTTAGTCTCTAATTTTAATAGTAGCTCATCTATTAATTTGTTAGCGTTGGCAATTTTTTCGCTATCAGGATATTTGTTTATGAAAAGTTGTAATGCATCTATTGCTTTATATGTATTAGTTTGATCTAGATCCGATTGTGGAGATACTAAATAGTAACAGTATGCACTTAAATAATCACATTCTTCAGCAAATTCACTATTAGGATAAGTGCTGATAAAATTTTTAAAATGATATCCTGCTAAAATGTAATCTTTTTGATTGTAATAACAAAAAGTGAAATAATAATAAACTTTCTCAGCTTTATCTGTTCCTTTATAAACTGAAAGCAGTTCTTCATACAATGCTTGTGCTCTATAATAATCTTCGTCAGCATAATACTCATTTGCTTTTTCAAGCTTGAGTTCATAATCATTGCTTTTTAAAATTTTTTGATATTCGCTACAAGCTGAAAAAATTAAAATACTAAGTATTAATACGGCTATGTTTCGTGATGTTTTTAACATTTTTTTCAATAATTTATTTCGTTCAAGTATATAGAACGAACAAAATATAGTTTTATGTTTATTTTTCTTACTAATTTTTTTTGAACAAAAGAGTTTGCAAAGTTAA
>JAGLDO010000229.1 GCA_023145555.1 Bacteroidales bacterium | reverse complement strand
CCTTTACCTGAGATGTCTAGCTTGTAGACTTTTGCAGGTTCTCTTAAAGCATTAATGAGATTCTTATATGTCTTGTTTTCTTGAGAAATTAAAAACAAACTAAGGAATGATGCAACAATTAGTAATGTAAATTTTTTCATCGCAGATTTATATTTTAAATAAATATAAATATACAACTTTTTAATTACTGTAAAAAATAAATTTTAAACTCTCTAAATAAGACATTAATAAATAACCCGTAAAGAAAATTTAGTAACATTTCTATTATTAGAATCGGAAATTTGAATTAATTTTTTTCATCGTCATCCAGTCTTTTTTTTGCATCTGTATGTCTATTCCGGGCATCATCAAATTTTTCAATATGCGACAAGCAAATTTTAATGTTATTTGAGCATGATTGTTTAAATTCTTTAATTTTTTTTCTTTTTGCCAATCTGCTATTTTCGTTTATTGCAGAATTCATTGCCTTTTCAGCTCTTTTATAAAACTCAAGGGCCTTTTTATAATTTTTTTGTTGTAATGAAACAAAATAAATATCAGCAATTTTCATTAATGTCTCAATATGTTCATTGCTTTTTAATATTTCTTCATAATAATGAACAGCAGTTAAATATTTTTTTTTGTGTGTTAACTTCTCGGCTTTCTTAAAAATAATTTTATTCTTCGAAGACAATTCCTGGGCTTTTGTTGTCCAAAAGTTAAAGACAAAAATTAAAGTTAAAAAAATTAATATTAAGCTTTTTATATTTTTCATCTTAATTAAGTTTAAAATTATTTAGTAAAAGTATAAAAAAAAAATGACTTTCAAATATTATGCTTTTTTGCGAATTTTTATAATAATATATGTTTTTTGTTATTTATTCATTAAAATTAGGGGTGTAATCAAAAAAAACATCAAAATTTTAAATTAACCCCCATGATAAATTGGGGGTAAAAATAATTTTATTATATTTACAGCTTTAATAAATATAAAAATTAACAAAATGGCAACAATTAGATTTAAAGCCCTCGAAGAGTTATTTACAAGGCAAGCACTAAAAATTGATTTACCGGCAAATAAAACCTCAGAGTATTATGGTGTTAATGTTTTTGACAAACGAAAAATGAAAGAATATTTGTCAAACGAAGCATATAATAATGTAATTGATTCAATAGAGCAAGGAGGCAGAATAGATCGCAAAATTGCCGATCAGGTATCAACAGGAATTAAAGCCTGGGCAATTGACAAAGGCGTTTCGCATTATACTCACTGGTTTCAGCCATTAAACGGCGCTACTGCCGAAAAGCACGACGCTTTTTTTGAGCCTTTCGACAACTCGTCGGTTATTGAAAGTTTCGACGGAAGCAAATTAGTTCAACAAGAACCCGATGCTTCAAGTTTTCCAAGCGGTGGTCTTCGAAACACTTTCGAAGCACGCGGTTATACTGCATGGGATCCTTCTTCTCCGGTTTTTATTATTGAAAAAACTCTCTGTATTCCAACTATATTTGTTTCATACACAGGTGAAGCACTTGATTATAAAACTCCTTTGCTAAAGTCGTTGGCTGTTATTGACAAAGCTGCAGCTGATGTGTGTAATTATTTCGATAAAAATGTTACAAAAGTAAATGTTGCTTTAGGTTGGGAACAAGAATACTTTTTAGTTGACGAAGCCTTATATAATGCACGACCCGATTTAATATTAACAGGAAGAACATTAATGGGACATGCTTCGGCTAAAGATCAACAACTCGAAGATCATTACTTTGGTGCAATACCTTTGCGCGTTTCTGCTTTTATGCGTGATTTCGAAATTGAAGCCTACAAATTAGGAATTCCTGTAAAAACGCGACATAACGAAGTTGCACCAAACCAATTCGAATGTGCTCCAATTTATGAAGAAGCAAACTTAGCTGTTGATCACAATCAACTTGTTATGGATGTTATGAAAAGGGTTGCACGTAAACATAAATTTAAAGTTCTTTTTCACGAAAAACCATATAAAGGAATTAACGGCTCTGGTAAACATAATAACTGGTCGTTATATACTAATACAAATGTAAATTTGTTTTCGCCAGGGAAAAACCCTAAAACCAATCTGCAATTTTTAACATTTATTGTTAATACAATAAAAGCTGTTTACGATTATTCCGATTTGCTTCGTGCAAGCATTGTTTCGTATAGCAACGAAAATCGGTTGGGAGGGAATGAGGCTCCACCTTCAATAATATCGGCATTTTTGGGCTCAAGCATCAATAATATGCTTGATGAAATTGTTGCTAAAGTGACAAATAAAAAAATGAAACCCGATGAAAAAACCGAACTAAAACTTAATGTTGGTAAAATACCTCAAATACTTTTAGATAATACCGATCGCAATCGTACATCGCCATTTGCTTTTACAGGTAATCGTTTTGAGTTTCGAGCAGTTGGATCATCGGCTAATTGCTCTTCGCCTATGACTTTTTTAAATCTTACTGTTGCAAATCAACTAAAATTGTTTAAAAAAGATGTCGACAGCTTAATTAATAAAGGTGTGAAAAAAGACGAGGCAATTTTTCAAATATTGAAAAAATATATTATTGAATCGAAAAATATTCGTTTTGAAGGGAACGGATATAGCAAAGATTGGATTGATGAAGCAAAAAAAAGAGGCTTGTCTAATATTACCGACACTGTTGAGGCTCTTGAAGCTTTTATTAGTGATGAAACAAAAAAATTATGCGATAAAAATAATTTATTCACTTCCAAAGAATTAGAAGCTCGTTTCGATATTCGTATTGAGACATACACAAAGCAGGTGCAAATTGAAGCAAGAGTGTTAGGCGATTTGGCAATAAATCATATTATACCAACAGCTTATAAATATCAAAATATTCTTATTGAAAATATTAAAGGTTTAAAAGATGTTTTAACAGAAAACGAAGCTAAACAGGCGACTAAAACTCAACTCGATACAGTTAAGAATATTTCTAATCATATAACTATGATAAATGTTAAAGTTAACGAAATGGTTGAGGCAAGAAAGAAGGCTAATAAAATTGATGATATGAGAAAAAAAGCAAAAGAATATTCGAGAAATGTTAAACCATATCTTGAAGAAATTCGCAACCATATTGATAAACTGGAATTTATTGTTGACAACGAAATGTGGCCATTGCCTAAATACCGCGAATTGTTGTTTACGAGGTAAGGCTATATGCCGTAGTTTCACA
>JAGLDO010000228.1 GCA_023145555.1 Bacteroidales bacterium | reverse complement strand
ATCCGCCAGATGGCGGATGAAATTTCTTTGAGTGCCAAATGATTGGTAATTTTCAAAGTTTACAATCGCTCAACTTAGGTATTAACCAAGTTTAATAAATATATTGAGTTTGATATTATTTATACTGTTGTAAGCAATATATGGTTATTACACAACTTTATAATTCTATACGTTTTATATCATTTTGCCTATTGTCCCAAAAAGATAATATTTCAATTTGATCTCCATTAACTTCATAAAATATTAAATATAATTTCATTACAACAACACGTGTTTTCTTATTAGAAGTTAATCTGCCTATAAATTCATTTTTTGAAAGAGTTTCTAATGTACTCTCAGTATCATTTAATAATTTAAGGCTATATATAGTATTCCCATTTCGTTGGTTATAAAATTCTAAAATTTCCTTTAATTCTGAATTTGCACGTGGAGACCAAACTATTGATTTTTTAGCCATTCTTTCAAATTAGATATTGCTTTTGAATTTTCTATGGATTTACCATTCTTAATTTCATTTTTACTAATTTCAATAGATTTCATTTGATGCTCATTCAATTTATATAATGATTGTTCAGAGCTATCAAAAATAGTCTGTAACGCTTTTAAAAAATTCAAATCTTTAGAAGATTGAATTCTTGAGATCAAATTGTTCCTTAATTGAATTATACTATCCATATCTTAATGTGTTTTTTCAAATTTACAAAAATAATTTGAATTATGATAGTAATTTACTGTATTTTAATGTTGTATAACTGTAAAATATATCTATTTAAATAATAAAACCGCTTTATTGACTTGGTTAAACGTTTTGTCGTTCATGCAAAAAACAGAAAAAAATTAGCTTGCAAGCTAAATAAAGTTATTTTTTCGGATTAATTCATTCTGAAAAATAACAGTAAATCAAAATTCATACAAACATTAACAATTTAGCAATATAAATAATCTTATATACTAAACAGTTCTTCCCGGATATTCTTTTAAAGCGTGTTCTAAGGTTTCCATCGCGTTTTTCAAATCATCAATTTTTAACACATAAGCAATACGCACTTCATTTTTACCAAGACCTTTCGTTGAATAAAAACCTGTTGCAGGTGCTAACATAACCGTTTGATTTTTATAAGTAAAATCTGTTAACAACCATTTGCTAAATTTATCACTATCGTCAATAGGTAATTTTGTAACAGTATAAAAAGCTCCTTTAGGCAATGGACAAACAACACCTTCCATATTATTTAAGGCATTAACCATAAAATTTCTTCGCTCAATATACTCGTTATAAACCTCTTCAAAATACTCATCTGTTGTGTCAATTGCAGCTTCTGCCAAAACCTGACCAAAAAACGGAGGACATAAACGAGCTTGTGCAAATTTCATTGCAATGTTAATAATTTCTTTATTTTTTGTTATCATCACTCCTATTCTTACACCACAAGCACTATAGCGTTTTGAAACAGAATCTAATAAGATTACATTATTTTCAATACCTTTAAGATTCATTGCCGAGAAATGCTCATTTCCATCGTAACAAAACTCACGATAAACCTCATCAGAGAATAAATACAAATCATGTTTTTTAACTACATCTCTTAGTTGTTGAAGTTCTTCTTTTGAATACAAATATCCTGTAGGATTGTTAGGATTACAAATAACTATTGCTTTGGTTTTTGGTGTTATTAA
>JAGLDO010000227.1 GCA_023145555.1 Bacteroidales bacterium | reverse complement strand
CCTCTTTTGCTGAAACAGAATTGATTTTTTTTTGCATTTGTCAATTTGTTAAAAGTTAACTTGATAAAGTTAATATTTTTAATTTAGTTTTAGCAACAAAGATTTTAAAAAATTTATTTTTTATTCAGAGATAAGATTTTTTTATTATTCATTTTAGGCTTAATATAAAAAAATAATGAGTGAATAGCATGGAGTAAAATCAGACAAAAATAAATTTTTATTTTTTTTGGGAAAGAGAATATTGTAATACCTTAAATTCGCAAATCGTGGCACGAATTTGTTGTTAATCAGTAAGTTGATTACAATTTACTGTTATCTGTATAAGTTAACCGTGCTACGGATAATCATTTAATCTGTAAACGAATAAAAATTCATTTGTGAATTTTAGATAATACAAAAAAAAATTACAGTCCTTTGCCTTCTAAAACTGTTTTTATAGTATATATCATTATTTTGAAGTCAACATAAAGAGACATATTCTCAATGTAGATTATGTCGTATTTTAATCGTTCAATCATTTGTTCAACATTTTCGGCATAACCATATCTAACTTGTCCCCAAGATGTTATTCCCGGTCTTACTTTAAGAAGATGTTTGTAATGTGGTGCAGTTTGAACAATTTGATTAATATAAAATTCTCTTTCAGGTCTTGGTCCAACAATTGACATGTCGCCTTCAATAACATTATAAAATTGTGGCAACTCATCTAATCGCATTTTTCGGAGAAAGTGTCCAAAATGAGTAATTCTTTTATCGTTTTTACTTGATAGAGCAGGACCATTTTTTTCAGCATCAACATACATGGTTCTAAATTTTAATATTTTAAATGGCTTGCCATAATGTCCAATTCTTTGGTGATTGTAGAATATTGGACCTTTTGATGTTAATTTAATTCCGATTGCAATAAAGATTAAAACAGGCGTTAAAATTATTAGTGCAATAATTGACCCCACAACATCAATAATTCGTTTTAAACTGATTTGCCATGCAGGCATTAAATCGTGTGATAATTGAACTAATGGAGCCCCAAATATTGAAGAAATTTTTACCGAGCCAGTTAACATGTCATAAATATCAGGAATTGTTTCAATTACAACATTTGTTCCTTCAAGTTTATCAATAATATTTTTAATTTTATTACGTTCATTTCGCTCAATAGCAATTATAGTCTCTTCAACATTGTATTCTTTTATTATTTTTGGGAGGTCGTCAATATTACCTAAGTGCTTTAGATGTTTTTTTATTTGATAATTTGTATTTCCATTAATATTTACAAAACCAATAAAAGTCTTACCTGCCGATTTTGATTTTGATTTTAAGTCTTGGTATAAATCAAAAGCTTTTTCGTCGCCTCCAATAAGCAATGTGTTGAAGTTAATAATTCCATTTTGAATTTTGTGAATTGTTATTGTAGTTATTATTGAACGAGGAATATAGCTTAGGAAAAACTGTAGCAGAAACAGAGCCATAAAAGAAGCATAATAATTTTTATACGTCAATATTGTGTCATCAAGAATTAGCACAAAGAATATAATAATAACACCAATTGTTGTAATAAGCAAAGTTGTTCCAAATTCTTTCAATCTTGATTTTCGATAAATGTTTCTGTAATATCCTATTATGTAGTATAGAAAAATCCACAAACAAGGAATTATTATAAGTCCGAAAAAGAATTTTTCATCTAAAAGAATAGGAACTTTGTGCCCAAATTTTACTGATTCTATAAATGTTTTTCTATAAATATTAAAAAGAGTCCAAGTCGATGCAGCAGCTAAGAAATCGAAAATTAAATAAATAAATACTTGGCGTTTATGGTTCATCCTTTTTTAATATATAATTTTAAGATTATCTAAAAATATTTCAGTATCTGTTTCTTCATTATTATTAACTGCACCAATAAATAATTGATATTTAATACCATCGGTATAATTATTAACAGTGCTTGCCAAATCAATAAAAATTTTGTTCCATTCTTCCGATTTATTTAAAATAATAATTGGGTTGTGAATAATTTTTGTTTGAGTGTAAATAACAATTCCAACATAAAATTCATTATTGTTTTTATAATTCATTTCAAAGAAAATAGGGGACCGGTCATTAGGTAAATCAAATAAATTGATTGTTTGACATTCAAAAAGGGTGTCGCTTTTATTTAGAAAAATTCGTGCAGAATTATATCCATCATAAACATTATTGTTTACAAATGAAATTGTGCCGTTGCTTTCTTTTATTTTTTCAAGAGATGACCCGTTTTGCTCAAAATTTTCTGACCAGACAAAATGAACATCATCACGATATTTAATAACAGGATTTAATTTTATTATTTGTTCAGATTGAATAATTGTATCAATCTTATAAGAATTGAAAAAAGGATAAAATGATCGACTTGCTGCAATACCATTTACTTTTATTCCGGCTCTTATCATTATCTCATGTCTTCCTTTGTCGAGGACAGGAAATTGTGCAGGTAACTCATAAACGCCAAGAAGGTCTCCATCAATATTCACCCAAACATCTGTTAATCCGGAAGATTTAGGGTCGTTACTTACAGAAATTTTATCAATTTTAATGTATCCGGGAATATCTTCGTCAGGGTTAATAAGATTGCACGAATAAGTAAATATGCTTAATAATGAGAGAAATAGGATGTTTTTTTTTGTAAAAAATATCATATAGGCTTGTTGTTTTTGTTTATAACGGGATTATTTAAATAATATTGTAACGAGGTTAAATCTGGTTTGATGTAAGTTTTATTTTGTCTAAAATTTTTTCAAAGATATCTAAAATTTTTAATTCATTCTCAATATTTATTATTGGTTGTAAATTTTTTTCAATTGAATGATGAAAATTTGTTAATTGTTCAAAAATTTTATTGCTATTTGTTAATTCAAGTTCTTCAAATAAGATTCGTTTTGTGCATTTTTTCGAAACTTGAGTTTTTGAATTAATAAAATCAATTTCAATTATGGCATCACGTTGAAAAAATTTACATATGTGTGTGTTTTTATTTGAAATGCGACCGGCTGTTAGATTAATAATTGACCCATTGTCGAATGAAATGCGTGCATTAATAATATCGGGAGAACTATTAAGTATAGATAAACTTGCAGCCTCAATTTTTTTTGGATTTGATTTTATTAAACTTGCCGACAGGTTTAAATCTGTATAAATTAAATCAAGAACCTTTGGTAATTCAATTTCTGATTGCTCATAATTAATAAAATATTGAGTCTCAACATACATTGGATTGTTAAAATATTCTTTTGCAGAAATAAAAGTTGACGAAAAACGTTCATTGTTATAAACCTGTATATGAACATTTGCCTCATTTGCTAATTTAATAAAATTTTCAACTTCATATTTAGTGTAGTTTTTTATGCTTTTAATAAATATGTGCTTAGAGTTTTTCAAAGCAGTTACAATATCGTTGTAGAATGTTTTTTTCGACGATACGACATAAATTGCATCGACAGAGTTAATAAACGAATCGTAAGAGTTAAAAGGTTTGATGTTAAATTCTCGAGCGGATTTATTTGTTTCCCTTAAGTCGTGGTTATATATTCCGATTAAATTAAATTCGGGAATTTTTTTTATTTGTCCTATATGTTGTTTTACAGATTTATTTGTTCCTATAATCCCTATTTTGATCATTATTATAAGTTTTATACAAAGTAAATATTTTTTATTCTAAAATTCTTTTTAATATTTTTTAATTTATTAACTTTCTATTGTTCATAAATGATTATTCATGCTTTGTTGATGTGTTTTTGTCTTTATTAAAACGGGGGAAAATAGTTGTTTTATTTTAAAATTGATGAGTATGATTAGCTAATAATCTTTTCTTTAGCATTAATTTTTCATCAAAAATATTATATTATAATTTTTAATATTAATTTTGTGCGCCCTATAAAATTTTTTATTGCAGGCTTATATTCAAAATATTTACTGATGAAATTTACTGACGAGATAAAACGACGACGCACTTTTGCTATTGTTAGCCATCCGGATGCTGGAAAGACAACTTTAACCGAAAAATT
Source organism: Bacteroidales bacterium (assembly GCA_023145555.1). GTDB lineage: Bacteria > Bacteroidota > Bacteroidia > Bacteroidales > B39-G9 > B39-G9. Next base: position 1,401 of record JAGLDO010000227.1, on the reverse strand, counting down.
ACTTTTGTTTGGGGGAGCTATTCATGTTGCCGGTGCTGTGAAGTCTAATAAAATAAAGCGTACGGCTACTTCCGATTTTATGGAAATTGAGCGACAGCGTGGTATCTCTGTTGCTACTTCGGTAATGGGATTTGAATATAATGATATAAAGATTAATATTTTAGATACTCCCGGGCATAAAGATTTTGCCGAAGATACTTACCGAACTCTTACTGCTGTAGATAGTGTTATTGTTGTTGTTGATGCAGCTAAAGGGGTTGAAAGTCAGACAGAAAAATTAATGAATGTTTGTCGAATGCGTAATACTCCGGTTATTGTTTTTATTAATAAACTCGATCGTGAAGGTAAAGACCCGTTTGATTTACTCGACGAAATTGAAGAGAAATTGAAGATTAAAGTTCGTCCTTTATCATGGCCAATTGGAATAGGTAAAAACTTTAAAGGTGTGTATAATGTGTTTGAGCACAAATTAAATATATTTACACAAGCAGATAAACAAATAGCCGAGAAACCAATTGAACTTTCTGATTTACAGAGTAAAGATTTAGATTATTATGTAACTGAAGATTCTGCTAATGTGTTACGCGAAGAGTTAGATTTAATTAATGGAGTTTATACTGATTTTATTTTAGACGATTATCTTGATGCAAAAGTATCTCCTGTTTTTTTCGGAAGTGCATTATATAATTTTGGTGTTAAAGAGTTGCTTGATTGTTTTATAAACATAGCTCCTTCGCCAAAAGAAAGCAAGACTATTGAGCGTTTTGTTTCTCCAGAAGAAGAAAAATTTTCGGGTTTTGTGTTTAAGATTCATGCAAATATGGATCCATATCATCGTGACCGATTAGCTTTTGTTAAAATCTGTTCGGGCACTTTCAATCGAAATACAAATTATTTACATATACGTTCGGGTAAAAAAATGAAATTTTCGAGTCCAACGGCTTTTATGGCTTCCAAAAAATCTATAATTGACGAAGCTTTCCCCGGAGATATAGTTGGGTTGCATGATACAGGTAATTTTAAAATAGGCGATACCTTTACGGAAGGTGAACAATTGCATTTTACTGGAATTCCAAATTTTGCTCCCGAATTGTTCCGTTATATTGATAATGCCGACCCAATGAAATCGAAACAATTAAATAAAGGAATTACTCAGTTAATGGACGAAGGTGTAGCACAATTATTTATAAGCACTCTTAATGGGCGAAAAATTATTGGAACAGTTGGTGCTCTTCAGTTTGAAGTAATTGAATATCGCTTGTTACATGAATATGGAGCTCAATGCAGATATGAGCCAATTTCATTATATAAAGCTTGTTGGTTTGAAAGTGATGATGAAGCAAAACTTTCCGATTTTAAAAGTCGTAAATATAAATTTATTGCCAAAGATAAATTTCAACG
>JAGLDO010000226.1 GCA_023145555.1 Bacteroidales bacterium | reverse complement strand
TAATAGACGAAACAGCAGTAAATATGAACATTGTATCCCGCATAAAATTTAATGGTAAAATTAAAAGATTTGAGTTCCGCAGTTGGATACTATTCTTATACTCACCGATAGTAAATTATAATCAACTTGCTGATTATCAACAAATTCGTGCCACGGTTTCCGAATTTAAGGTATTATAATAATAGAAAACAAAAAAGATATGAGCACTAAACTCGGTAATGTTATTAATATTAATCACCTTGATGTTGGATACAGTTTCTCAAAAAGAAAAAATATCACAATTCATTCAGATATTAATTTATCTTCTTATGAAGGGGAGTTAACTGTTTTAATTGGGAAGAATGGTGTTGGTAAAAGCACTTTGCTTCGAACAATTTGTAATCTCCAAAAAGCACTAAAAGGAAATATTTCAATTTTCAATAAAGATTTAAAACAATATTCAATTAACAGTCTTGCAAAAAAAATTAGCTTTGTTTCTACCGAAGCAATAAATGTTGGGTATATGAAAGTTTTCGATTTTGTTGCTCTGGGCAGGTTCCCTTATACTAACTGGCTTGGTAAATTAACAAACGAAGATGTGGAGCTTGTTAACGAGGCTCTTTCTCTAGTGAAGATGGATGCTTTTACACAAAAATATTTGAATGAAATAAGCGACGGTGAACGACAACGCGTTATGATTGCACGCACATTAGCTCAGAATACTGATATTATTATTCTTGATGAGCCAACTGCTTTTCTCGATATGCCTAATAAATATGAAATAGTTCACTTGCTTAATCATTTAACAAAAACTAAAAACAAAACTATTATTTTTTCATCTCACGATATTGATATTGCAATGAGTGAATGTGATAAAATGTGGTTGATGTTTGATAATGATATTACAGAAGGAGCTCCTGAAGATTTGATTTTAGAGAATAAATTTTCAGATATTTTTAAAAATACTAATCTTAATTTTAATGTTAAAACAGGTGAGTTTAAAACAATAAAACAGACTAACAATAATATTGGATTAATAGGAGAGGGTGTTAATTTTTTTTGGACACAGAAAGCCCTTGAACGCCTTGGTTTTAATGTTAACTATGAAACCGGCTACAGAAAAAATATTGTTGTTAAAACCGATAATCACATCACGCAGTGGATATTAAACGAAGATGGAAAAAGTTTTGTTTTCAATTCAATTTATGAGTTGTCGCAAAATATTGTTAATCAGTGATTGCAAAAAAGCAGAAAAGTTCACGCTTATTAGATAAAATGTCTGTTATTCTATCTTTTTAAATTCGTTCACTTTAGAAAATATTTTGCTATCTATCATTAGTTTGAATTCTTTAATTGTTGGATTTACTATATATTTTTCTATTTCGCCTTTATCGTTTTTTATTTCTTTAGCTGTTGTAATTTTTTTAAGTTTATTAATTATTTCTTTTTTATTTTCCTTTCCCAGGTCTATGTAATAAACAAGTATATTTTTTTTGTTTTGTTTAAAAACAATAACGTCCCAGACACTACTATCTCTTATGTTCATAACAAAATAATCTTCATGCTTTTTTAAAATTATTTTATTAGGAGTTAGGGTTTCTGCCATATGAAAAGTTGTTGATTTTTCATTTCCATAGTTAAATGAATTTTTCAAAATATTAAGTGTGTCGTTACTATCATCAATGTATATTCCTAATAAATTTTTTGGGAACTCAGATAATTCATCACCTTTTTTTGGCTGTGGAGTTTCAAATTCAACTGTTGTACAAGATGTGGTTATTGCTAAAACTACTACAGTAAGTAAAAATAAATGTTTCATAATAACGAAGTTTTAATGCAACTAATTATTTTCGATTTTATCCTTAAGCATTTTTTCAACTGTTTCAATATCAATACGTTTTGCAATAATTTTTTTATCTTTATCAAGAACATAAATTAGAGGAGTGCTTACTACATTATATTTATTCCTAAAATCACTAAAATTATATGGGTCATAAACATTTATCCAGTCAGTAAGACCTTTGTCTTCAAGATATTGTTTCCATTTTTTAAAATCAACCTGAGTATAAACACAAAAAACGTCAACACCTTTTTCCCAATATTTTTGGTATAATTCATGAAGTTTAGGCAAATCCTTTTTACAATGACCACAGTCAGTATCCCAAAACATTAAAATTGTATACTCAGCTTTAACTTGGTGAAGAGAAACATATTTTTCATCATAAGTCATCATCTTTAACTCAGGAGCTACATTCCCTATTAAATTTGGTGTTAATTCATTAACTCTGTGTCTAATTTTTTCTACAAATGAAGAATCTACCCAAGTTGCCTGTCCCGATAAATAATATTCTTCAGCTAAAAAGACAAAAGCTTTATCCATGCCCATTATATTTGATGAGTTAGCATAATTAAAAATAAATTGTAATACATATTGGAAAACTTCGTCGTGAGCTTTTGATTTTTCAATAACTTTTTCAGCTTCAACAATTACAGTATCCGGCATTTGAAAAATTACTTTTTTAAAAAATTGGTTCAGTTTATAGAAAAAGATAGGAGAGCGTAATAATCCAGAATCAGAAAAATCAATATTGTCAAAAAAATGGTTTTTATAATAATGATATTCAAATAGAGAATCAATTTTATTGCCATTTTCATCAAGAGGGGCATCAGGAACAACAACATCGTTTAATGAATTTATTACTTTACTCAACAATGCATCAGGATTATTTTTTACAATTTCTGCCCATTTGATTTTTACTTCTTCATCAGCGTCTTTTATTTTTTGTTTATAAATTTTAACAGAGTCTTGATTATCTTTATTTGATTGAATTTTTTTTCTAAAGGCACTTACTTTTTTAGATTCGATTATCATAAATTTTTGATAATCATTGAATTCCTCATTTTCCTTAGAACCTTTTATTTTTAAATTCTTTACAAAATTTTCTGCTTTAGAAGAAGTGTCTGTTTCAACATAAAAATTTTGATCTTTGTCAATTATTATCTCAAAAAAAGACTTCCCAGGTAAAATGATTAAATAAATACCTCTTTCTAACTTCTTCTCCCCCTTAAAAATGCCTTCTCCTTTTTTGTCTATTTTAATTGTATCTAACACGAAATTTTTTTCACCAAAATGATATCCCAAATAAACAGTGGTATCTTTTAAACCATTAATCTTTACTTTAATTTTATACCCATCTGCAAAAGCTTGATTATTTGCTAAAAACAGAACAAGCACTAATATGAATAGTTTTATTGAGGTCTTCATCATCATTATTATTATTGAATTATTATATTATATAAATATTTTTAACGTTTTACAAATGTATAAATTGTTAAGGCTTAACAAAAATTTAATTAATTAATATTAAAAATATTAAATGAGTAATATACTTAAATTCAACATTATTTATCTTGTTGGCTTGAAATAATTAAAAACTATTATCTTTGCCTTTAAAATTACTAAATATTGTTAAAAGATTAGATTTAGAAAGCTAAACAAAAATTAAAAAAATGTTTACTAAAATTAAAGAAGATGAGTAGTATTTACAGTGTAATTACCGGAACAGGAAGTTACATTCCAACAAGGCGCATCAAAAATGAGGATTTTCTTAACAACGAATTTTATGATGCAACAGGAAAAAAAATTGACAAAAATAATCAGGAGATTATTGATAAGTTTTTAGAGATTACGACAATTAAGGAAAGGCGATATGTTACTGACGATTTAGTATGTTCTGATATGGCATATTTCGCCGCTGTCGAGGCAATTAAATCTGCAAATATTAACAAAGAAGAATTAGATTATATAATTGTTGCTCATAATTTTGGTGATGTAAAACCTGACGATAAAGGAGTTGATATTGTTCCAAGTTTAGCGGCAAGAGTAAAATACAAGTTAGAAATAAATAATCCAGGAACTGTTGCATATGATATTCCATTTGGATGCCCTGGATGGTTACAAGGAATTATTCAAGCTGATTATTATATAAAATCAGGTGATGCTAAAAAAATTCTTGTTATTGGAGCAGATACATTATCAAGAATTTCTGATCCTCACGACAGAGATAGTATGCTGTATGCCGATGGCGCAGGAGCTACTGTTATAGAAGCAAAAGAAAGCGATACTCCCATTGGAATACTAGCACACAAATCACGTTCTGATACACTTTTGTATTCTAATATGTTATA
>JAGLDO010000225.1 GCA_023145555.1 Bacteroidales bacterium | reverse complement strand
CCTCAAGCTATTAAAGACTGTCTTGATAAGTGTAATACTGATATTTCTGTAGTTAACAAAGTGTTAATTCATCAAGCTAATGGCAAAATGGACGATGCTATAATAAATAGACTTTATAAACTTTATGGTATTAAAGAAGCACCTGAAGATATTATGCCCATGACAATTTCATGGTTAGGCAATACATCTGTTGCTACACTTCCAACGTTATTAGATCTTGTATTAAATAATAAAGTAGAAAATCAAAAAATAGGCAAAGACGACACTCTTGCTTTTGCATCTGTTGGTGCAGGAATGAATATTAATACATTTATTTATAAAATGTAGATAATATTGTTTTTTTTAATTGGATTTTAATATAAAAATTAAATAATATGGAAATTTTAGAAGGAAAAACAGCAGTTGTAACCGGAGCTTCACGTGGTATAGGTAAAGAAATAGCATTATACTTTGCAAAAGAAGGAGCAAATGTAGCTTTTACCGATTTGTTTTACGACGATAATGCAAAGATTCTTGAAAAAGAATTGAATAATTTAGGCATTAAAGCCAAAGCTTATGCTTCTGATGCAAGTAATTTTGAAAATTCTCAAAAAGTTGTTGAAGAAATTTTAAAAGATTTTGGAAAAGTAGATATTCTTGTCAATAATGCAGGTATTACAAAAGATAATTTATTAATGAGAATGACTGAAGACCAATGGGATGCTGTTATTAATGTTAATTTAAAATCAGTTTTTAATCTTACAAAAGCTGTTTTACGTTCAATGTTAAAACAAAAATCCGGATCTATTGTAAACATCAGTTCTGTAGTTGGAGTTGGCGGTAATGCAGGTCAAGCAAATTATTCAGCTTCAAAAGCAGGTATTATTGGTTTTACAAAATCTGTCGCTAAAGAGTTAGGCTCTCGAAATATTAGATGTAATGCAATTGCTCCCGGTTTTATCGAAACTGAAATGACAGCTCAATTACCTAAAGATGTAATTGAAGGTTGGTATCAAAAAATTCCTCTTAAACGTGGAGGCACAGCCGAAGAAGTTGCTAAAGTTGCTACATTCTTAGGTTCAGATTTGTCTTCTTATGTAAGTGGACAGGTAATAAACGTTTGTGGTGCAATGCAAACTTAATTGTTTCTTTTAATTAATATATTCATTGCGAGCAGAAGCATCATGTTTTCTACTCGCAATGAATTTTTTATAGACCTCTATTTAGTAGTCAAATAAATAAATCTAGTTGAAATGTTAAATTTAATTTTATACTTTCCATTAAGAAGAAAAAATAATATATTGTCAATTAATTCAGAAAATTAATTCTTATAAATTTGAAATTCAATATTGTTACAGAATATTCAGCTTGGTTAGTTATTATTTGCCTGATAATAGCATTTGTATATTCTTTTTTACTTTATAGAAAAGATAAATCATTCATTGATATATCTATAAACAAATTACGATTACTGTCAATATTTAGATTTTTATCAGTCTTTATAATATCTTTATTTTTATTATCGCCTTTAATAAAGTCATTAAAGAAAAATGTTGAAAAACCGATAATTATATTTGCTCAAGATAATTCAGAATCAATACTTTTAAATAAAGATTCTCTATTTTATAAGAACCAGTATCAAATTAATGTTAATAAACTAATAAAAAATATTTCAAAAGATTATGATGTGAAAATATATTCTTTTGGACAACTTATCAAAAATGGGCTGAGTTTCGACTTTAGTCAGAAACAAACAGATTTTTCTAACTTATTAAAAGAAATTAACAACAAATATATAAATAGAAACGTTGGAGCTTTAATTGTTGCAAGCGATGGTATTTATAATAAAGGAGAAAATCCAAATTTAATAGTAAAAAACCTTAAATTTCCTGTTTATACTATTGCAATAGGAGATACAAACACTCAAAAAGACATAATATTATCCCATCTTGATTATAATAGAATAGTTTTTTTAGGCGATAAATTCCCAATTCAGATTACTGTTAATGCCTATAAACAAAAAAATACTGTTGCCTATTTAAAAATTCTAAATAATAAAAAGCAAGTCTATTCTAAAAAAATATTGATTAATAATGATAATTTTTTATCAACTTTCGATGTTTTATTGGATGCAAAAAATACAGGATTGCAAAAATATAAAATTGAAATTCTGTCGGATAGTAAGGAGATTAACAAAACAAATAATTCAAAAATTATTGCAGTCGATGTAATAAAAAATAAACAAAAGATACTTATACTGTCTTATTCTCCACACCCTGATATTGGCGCTGTTAAAGAAATTTTAGAAAAAAACAAAAATTTTAGTGTTGAATATGCAGCTATTGATAAGTTTAATAAACAGATTAAAGATTACAACCTTGTTATTCTCAATCAAATACCTAATAATAATTATTCAGCGACAAGTTTGTTAACAAAAATTTTCACAAATAAAATCCCTGTGTTGTTTGTAATAGGTGCTCAAAGCAATTTGAAGATTATTAATAATTTACAGGCAGGCATAACCGTTAAGCAAAATCAAAAATCATTTGAAGAAACACAAGCTTCAATTAACAAAAATTTTAATTTTTTTAATTTAAGTACTGAAGCGCAAAATTTTGTTCCGGAATTACCTCCTTTAATTTCACCTTTTGGTAGTTATAATTTTGACAATGCTACTAATATATTATTCTATCAGTCAATTAAAGATATTTCAACAATTAAACCATTAGTATATTTTAATAATAATTTTAATCATAAAATTGGCTTTATTTTGGGAGAAGGACTTTGGAGGTGGCGATTGTATGATTACAAACAGAATAATAATATAAATATATTTCAAGAATTGGTTGGCAAAGCGGTTCAATATTTATCATTAAAAGAAAGAAAAAATCAGTTTATTATTAAAGCAAATAAAATTTTTACTGAAAATCAATCTGTTATTTTTGAATCGCAATTATATAATAAGTCTTACAAGTTGATAAATTCTCCGGATGTTTTTTTAGATGTTTTTGATGAAGAAGGTAAAAAATTCTCATTTGTTTTTAATAAAACAGATAAAGCATATTTTTTAGATGCAGGTGCTTTTCAAATTGGTGATTATAATTATCAGGCACATTGCAAATTAGGGGATATAAATTACAGCAAAAAAGGTAGATTCTCAATTTTACCACTAAAAATTGAAAACGAAAATACAGTTGCTGATTTTAACACGCTTTATAAAATATCTAATAAAACAAAAGGTGAAATGTTTTATGCAAATCAATTTGAAGAATTAATAGCTGGTTTGAATAATAATTCAGGTATTCATTCAGTTTATTATTACAAGAAGAATTTTTTTGAAGTAATTAATTTAAAATGGATTTTCTTTTTAATACTTACATTATTATCTATTGAATGGTTTTTAAGAAAATTTTTTGGTAGTTATTAATATTTTATTGATTGTTTTATTTAAAATTATTGAATTAGGCTTTTAATCA
>JAGLDO010000224.1 GCA_023145555.1 Bacteroidales bacterium | reverse complement strand
TTTTGCTCAAATATTTTTGTTATTAAAAAATAATTAGGCTTGTTTTTCTTCTTTTTGGAAAATAATTAGGCTTGTTTTTTGTCGGTCTATATTATTTTTTTCTCCTCACTAATTATTTTATTTTTTACTGTTTCCCACTTTACTTTTTTAAGCAAAATTGGTTCGGGCTCGTTGTCAGCATCTTCAAAATATGTTAAACTCTTAATAAGATGAAAAACATTTTCCGTTTTGTATTTATGTTTAAAAAATTCTAACATATCGCTCAATGAATATTTATCAAAAAGAAAAAATATATCATAAAAATCTTTTTTAGAACCACGGCCTGCAATAGCCGACAACTTCATTGGTATCAAATCATCTAATTCTAATAATTTTATATTGTCAATATTTTTTATTGGTTTAAGTAAATCGTATTTATAGCTAATGAAATCAACTTTAATTATTTTCTCCTTATAATTAATAAAACAATTTAAAGAATTTATATCTGTTTCTGTTTTGACAAGGTCATAATTGTTACGTAAAAAAATTTTTAAGTTATCAGTATTAATATCTTTTTTTGTGAAAAAATCTAAATCTACCGATATTCTGTGTCCTATATGCAATGCAATAGCAGTTCCTCCAACCAAAAAAAACTGTTCTAACTCGCCTTGGTTTGAAAAATCATTCAGTAATTCCAAAGTTTCCGGGTAAATTGCTTCGTAGTGTAACATCTAAATTTTTCTTTTGGAATATTAAAAATTATACTTAGTAAGTTTAATGTTTTATTATCTAAATTACGGATATGAATTACTTCGTTTTTTATTCGTTTTAATCCGTATATTTTTTTAATTGCGTACCAGTCAGGCAAATCACCTTTATTTAATACTCGTTCAATGATAAAACGAGCATTTTTTTCATAATCTAAATTATTATAATCAATGTCCCAAAAAATATCTCTGCTTAATTTAGAATCTTTCATCTGTTTATAATTTTGATTTCATTTGTCAGATGGAGCTCGCCATGATAAGCAAAAAATAGGACACACACTTATTTGTAGCTCTATATTAATCATTGTCGTGTATTTCAAAATTTTTGTCATGGCTCGGTTCATAATGTAAAAATACAAAAAATTAAATGAAGAAAAAACACCTTTACTCAACAGTTAACCCGAAAAATTATTTTTTTTTAATTTTCAATTCGAAAGCACTAGCATATAGCCTGATATTTAGGAATTACAAATCCCAAACAGCAAAATAAATATCTGTTGCACCGCAAAAAGCGGTTCCACGGAAAATAAAAAAATGATTGTCACTTAAATATAAGTTTGTCCCAGCCTTTCAGGCTGATATGATATTTAACGCCTTTTTTCTTGTGGCGATGCCCCAAGTTATTGATATTTAAGACTTTCAGTCTTTTTTTCTGTAAAAAAATATTAAGTCAACTTCAAAAAATATTTTCCGTCACTAATGCAAGCGTCTCGCTTGTACCTTGTTTTTTTTTACTTTCTTTTTGAGAAAAGTACAAACGAGACGCTTGCACTATTTGTGCCTGCCCATAAAGTCAGCACTTTGCCTCTGCTCTTTCGGATTTGCAATCCGAAAGCATTAATATACACCTTGTTAGTTCGGAATTACAAATCCGGAACAACAGAGACATAAATCAAATATAAACAAAATAATAAATATAACTTGAAAATAGCAACAAGCACTAGCACAGACTATTTGCCGTTAATAAACAAGCACCGACAACATGTCGGCACTAGCTGGGTTATAATCTATCTAAATCCATAAACAAAAAATCACGAAGATTAATATGTTTAACTCCTTTATAACTATCAACAATAAAGTCATCTAAAGAAACAACAATTTTAGTATAGTTATCCTTTATTAAAAGCAGATTCTCAAACTCTCTTTTTACCACTTTTTCATTTGTTAAGTTTAAAGTAACTTGAACATATAATACATTGTTTTGCTTTTTGCAAACAAAGTCAATCTCTTTATCGCCATATTTCCCGACAAAAACTTTATATCCCCAAATTATTAATTGATTATAAACGGCATTCTCAATTAATTTAGAAATATCGTCGGGCTTAAACATTACCATAGAATTACGAAGCCCCAAATCGTTAAAATAATATTTCTCACTTGTTTCAAATATTTTCTTTCCTTTTAAATCGGTTCTTTTTACTTTATGTATTAAAAAGGCATTGCTTAGATATTGCAAATAGTTTAATACAACTTGATTTGAAGATTTTATCTTTTGTGAACGAAGATAATCACTTATTTTTTTTGCGGAAACAAGACTCCCCGTATTGTCGGCAATAAAATAACTTAAATCTTCCAAAAAAGAGATATTTCTGATTTTATTACGGACAATAACATCTTTCAATAAGATAGTCTGATATATATTTGACAAATAATCAAATACCACCTCATCAGTCATTTGTAGATTTTTAAGATATGGATGACCTCCGTATCTTAAATACTTATGTAAACTCTCATTTTTGTTTTCTAAACCGTTAAATTCCAGAAACTCTATATAGCTCAATGGGTTTATTTGTATTTGAATATATCTTCCGCTTAAAAATGTTGCCAACTCTCCCGAAAGCATATTTGCATTACTTCCGGTACAATAAATATCATATTTGCCCTCTGCTTGCAGTGAACGAAGAGCCTTTTCAAACCGGAATATATCTTGTATTTCATCAATAAATATTTTATTATCTTTTGTCGTATCTTGTTTAGCAGCAATATATTCCATTAAGTCAACATAATTCTTAATCCGGCGAAATTCAAATAATTCTGTGTTAATGTAAATAATATTTGCTTTGTTGTTCTCCTTTTTTATACTATTAATTATCTGATGCAAAAAATAGCTTTTCCCGACACGACGCTGCCCAACTATAACTTTTATAATATCTTTATTGATAAATGGTTTTATCTTTTGATAATAGTATTTTCTTTCAATTAATTCCATCATAATAGAAGCTTTTTAACAAAAATACAAAAGTTTCTATTATAACAGAAACTTTTTTGACAAAAAAAGTTTGTTCGATAACCCGAAAAATTAACTTCGTTGAGGGCTTCGCCGTTCATAATTTTTCTACGCCTCTGCTCCTTCGGATTTGTAATCTGAAAGTACTAATATACAGCTTGTTAGTTCGGGATTGCAAATTCAGAACAGCAGATGTTATTATTGAGATTTTGGCAAAGTTCATTATTTATTGCAATAATATTTTGGTATTTAAAAATTTCATTTGTTGAATTATAATCTCCTAACAAAATCAAGCCCTTTTTACATATCCTATAAAAAGAATAATTTAATAATAAAGCATAAAAATCTCTTAGAAATATCTTAGAAACAATGTTCATCTCATTAAATTCAAATTGAATAATTCCAATATTATTTTCTTCAATAAAATGTTTTGCTCCTTTTAATACATTGTATTCACAACCTTCTGTGTCGATTTTAATAAAATCTATATACGAAATGTTATTGTCTTTTACAAAGTCATTTAAAGTACTAATTTGTACTGTTTCTGATTTTATTGATTTGTTTTTATGAAGGTCGATAAAAACATTTTCATATATACTACTATGTGCCGTTGTGTTATCATTTTTATAAAAAAATAAATTTTTTTGCTCTTTATAGTCTCCTAATCCTTTATTTATACAAACTACATTTTGTTGATTTTGGAATGTGTTTATTAATATTTTAAATGTATTGATATTTGGTTCAAATGAGTATACTTTACAATTTGGAATGTGTTTTAATAATAATTTTGTGTAATTACCTACATTTGCACCAACATCAAAAAAAACATAATCATCTTTTTTATTCAAAAATAATTTAAGAATATTCTCAATAAAATTTTCTTCATCTTTTTCGTTAAAATCAAAAATGCCAATTTCGTTATATGCAAATATTAGCAAATTAATACCTGCTAATTTACTAATTAAAGAAATGATTCTTTTTGATGTTTTTTTACCAATAATTTTTTGATAAATTTTTAATATTAAATGTTTAACTTTTTTGTTCATTTTTCAACTTTATTTATATTAAATTTTTCAAAAATCACACCTTGAATTTCTCTTGAATTACTATATTCGTAGGGATTGCCATCTTCTATTTTTATAGTAATAACATTTTTTAACCAATCTTGTATTTCATTATTTGCTCTTAAGAATAATGTTAAATTATAATTCCCGGGTTTTATATTATTTTCTATCTCAAACTTATACAAATCATTATCATTATCATGATTAAACACCTTATTTATAAATCTATTGCTAATATGAATTAGTGTTTGTTCATAATTGTTGCTAATAGCAACTCCAAAATCCAAATTATTAAAATTTCTTTTATCGCATAAGCTTTTAAGCTCTATGTAAAACGTTATTGTTTCATTAAACGGGAAGACTATTTTATCAAAAATTATTTTGTCAAAAATTAGATCTTGCTTATAATGTCCTCTTTTTATAAGGCTTAAATCTGTAACTTTGCTTTGTAAGTTATTGTTATACGAAATGTATCTTGATATTACTTCTTTTGTATCATTTATATATTTCACTTTTCCATTATCTATCAAAACCCCCTTACTACACAAATTCTGCACCGCCGCCATATTATGGCTTACAAAAAGCACCGTTCTGCCTTGTTTAGTTACTTCTTCCATTTTGCCGAGTGATTTTTTTTGAAACTCTGCATCCCCAA
>JAGLDO010000223.1 GCA_023145555.1 Bacteroidales bacterium | reverse complement strand
ACTTTTTGTATAACAACAGCCATTTTTTCCTCCTCAATCTTATAATTAACCGCTTCAAAATATACACGAGCCGAATTTGAAAACATTGAGGCATACACCAATTTAACAGCATCGCATATTTGATTGTACCTAACCTTTATATCCTGATGATTATTTGGTAACATATATGTAGAATAAATACCGGAAAAAGGCTGCATAGTAGAATCCTCAAATAAGCTCGATGAACGAACAGCAATAGGTTCTTTCATAATTTCAACAAGAGTTCTTAACTTTTTTGTTAAATTATACGAGAACTCTCCACTTAAAAACAAATGATTAATCTTCTCAATATCTTTCTCTTTATAAACTTTCTCGTTAAGATGATTTATCTCCATAAAAAGGTCAAATTCGTGAGTACCAATAATTAGTGTTGCAGGTGTTCTGATATTGATATTTGGAATAATTTCTGAAAAATTAAAATTATAAATTAGAGTATTAATAAAAGCAAGCCCTCTTCCCTTTCCACCAAGAGCACCCTCACCAAGACTAACAACATTTGTTTCTTCTAAAATTTCTCTTTCTTCAAAATTAATTACTTTCCCAATATTTTCTTCGTTACGATAAGTTTTTATCACATATTTCATAAAATTCCGAAACTCGTCTATCGATTTAAAATCAGAAATTTTAACAGGATTAATCATTTTTGCTATTTTTATCTCACCACGTGCCATTAGCCATAAAGAAAAATGATTTCTTTTCCCGTGATAAAGTAAGGATTCGGCAGGAATCTTACCAATCAAATTTTCAAACTCTTTAAGTGTTCTCGCTTCTGCTATCTTAGCACCATTTGCATCTTTATATATAAAATTACCAAATCCTAAGTATCTTTTTATAAAACTTTTTATGTTCTGAATTAAATAATCTGAATTCTTGTTAATAAATATTGACTTTAACTCACTTGCTGTAACCGCATTTTCGGGGTCTGAAGATTGTAATATTATTGGCAAATCAGGATAAATACTTCTTGCATAATTAACTAAAGAAAAGCCTGCTTTGTCATCTAACTTACCCTTCTTTTTAAATTTAACATCAGATATTAAACAAAGCATGCTATCTGAATAATTATTAAAAATCTCTATTGCATCTTCATAATTAGAAGCTAATAAAATTTTAGGTCTTGCTCTCAGTCTTAATACTTTATACAAATCATCGGTACTAACATCTTCAATCAGTCTTTGTGTTTGTTCCATTACGCTTGAATAAAGAATAGGCAAATATCTTGAGTAATATTTTTCAGAATCTTCAATGAGAAGAATGACTTTTACGTAACCAATTTTAGTGTCATTTTCTATATTTACTTTATCTTCGAGAAGTTTAACCATTGCAAAGAAAACAGTAGAATCGCCATTCCATACAAAAATCCTGTCAATTGAAATTAATTTATCTCGAAAATAATTAATCTCCATATTATTATTCAATAACAGATATATCGGTATATAAGGAAAAATATTTTTAAGTTTCTTACTTACAACAATTGGTTTGTTTTTGTCATTACCTACCATAATTATTATAAGGTCAAAATGCTTATTTTTTAATTGTTTTTTTGCCTCCTCATAAGTCGTTACACCGGTAATTCTTGGTACTGCCGTTAAATTCAATTGATGATATTCACCGAGAATATTTTCAGTAAAACGTCCTTCTTTTTCTAAGGTATATGCATCATATAATGTAGCAATTAAAAGTATCTCTTTTACTTTAAATGACATCAAATCGTGAAATATGTCCCTATTCGCATTATATCTGTTAAGAAACATTTGAAGTAATTTTCTGCTGTTAATATTAGCTTTTATATCTTCTGTTTCTTGTTTCTCTTTCTTCCCATGCTTTCTTGCCTCTTCAACAAGCAGTTTTGCATGCAATGTATTTATATAATTAGAGATAATAATTGCCAGATTATTAATCAAATCTCTCTCCTCGTTTAAAAATGGACCTTCAAGAATCTCTTTAAACTCTTTAATATAATATACTTTTATTACTCCCTCTTTATTATCAGTAGTTGTGAATTTCTGACTTTGCAACCATTTTGTTTTTTTGAAATGAGGACTAAAATACGACTCCCCGTCATAACTAATTTCTACTACAGTAAATTCAGGATATTGCCAGGCTTTTGGTAGAATTAAACATATTTGTTGAAGTGTCTCTTCTATTGGTTTTCCATCTGAAATAATTTTATTTGTTTGATTTATGCATGCTAATTCTTTTAACCGTTCTTTTCTTTCAATAAATAGTTTTTTATAATCTGTATTGTTATTGTTATTAATATTATTCATACAATTTATTTTAAATCAACAATTAATTAACCGTAAATAGATAAGATATATTTTTCAAAATGTTAGTTGTCGTTTTGTTGTTATTTGGCTATTTAGTAATACCTATGATGTTATGTTAAAATTATAACCGTTTTAGTATACATATTTATTTTTCTTAAATTTAATAAAAATTTTCGCTATTTCAAAAAAATGAATTTACAATTCAAAATAAAATTTATTTTTTTGAAAAATTTTCCACATACGCAATAAATTGATTATAAAATGATTATATCAAAAAAACAAAAAAACATATTTTTAAATATAATTTTTTATAATAAAAATTAATAAAAATTATTATTTTAGTAGAATAATTACATTACTGTTGAAACCTTAAAAAAAAATCATTATGGAACAATCTCAAGATCCAAAAGTACAAGAATTTATGGCAAAAGTTATTGCTAAAAATCCGGGTGAAGTAGAATTTCATCAAGCAGTATTAGAAGTTGCAGAATCATTAATTCCTTATATTGAGGAACATCCAAAGTATAAAAAAGGAAAAATTTTGGAACGAATGGTTGAGCCTGAAAGAGTATTAATGTTCAGAGTTCCTTGGATAGACGATAAAGGAGATATTCAAATAAACCGTGGTTTTAGAATTC
The DNA here is from genome assembly GCA_023145555.1 of Bacteroidales bacterium. Taxonomy (GTDB): domain Bacteria; phylum Bacteroidota; class Bacteroidia; order Bacteroidales; family B39-G9; genus B39-G9. Next base: position 181 of record JAGLDO010000223.1, on the reverse strand, counting down.
AAATGAACAGTGCTATTGGTCCTTATAAAGGCGGTCTTCGTTTACACCCGACTGTTTATCTTGGAATTTTAAAATTTTTAGCTTTTGAGCAAGTATTTAAAAACAGTTTAACTACTCTCCCAATGGGTGGTTCAAAAGGTGGTTCAGATTTCGATCCTAAAGGCAAATCTGATAATGAAGT
>JAGLDO010000222.1 GCA_023145555.1 Bacteroidales bacterium | reverse complement strand
GCTGCTTTATTAGTAATATAAGCAGCCAAAATTGTTGTAACAAAGTATATTCCAAACAAAATACTTAATTTACCAAAAGGAATAAAAATTTTAATTAAAAAATCAGCAATTAAGTCTGCTACTCCTGTTTTTATCATTGCTGTGCCAAATGCCAGCGAAAGAGCAATTATAAAAATTAAATTAAAATCTAAGTTTTTGTGAATATCTTTAGGTGATGCAATTTTTATTCCAAACAATAAAATTAATAGCAGGAGCAAAGTAATAAATAGAGGAACTATTCCCAATGCGGCCAACAAAATAGCCAATGTTGTACCCCCAATCAAAGTTATTGTTTTGTATAATTCAGGTTTGCTTATTTCTTTTACTTTTGAAATGAAATAAAAATCTTGAGAAATATTTTTGCTAATAAGGTCATTATCTGTTAATAAAAGCAAAACATCTCCAGCTTTTAAACGAATATCTTCAATTTTTTGAGAAATATTTTCTCCATTTCTATGAATTGCAATAATTGCAGAATTAAATCTTTTTCTAAAATTATTTTCTTTTACAGTTTTTGATATTAATGTTGAGTTGTGAGAAATAACAATTTCAACAATATCTGTATGATTTTTTTTCGAAAGCATTCCAACAAGTGGGAATGTGAATCCTGATTCTTGTTTATTAAAAAAATCTGTAATAATATCTTTTTCACCCGAAAAAATAAATTTATCATTCTCCTCAATTTTTGTTTCATCTGATAATGAAATAATATTATAGTTCTTTCTAATTATTTTAAAAATATATAATCCTTCTAAGTTAAGCAAACCTGATTCTTTAATTGTTTTCCCTATTAGGTGTGAATTTTTTCTAACCTCTGTTTCAAATATATACTGCCTAATATTGTTTGTTACTTCTGATAATATATCTGTGTTGGTTGGTAATAATTTTTTTCCTATTGTTAAAATATAGATAAAGCCAATAATTAACATTGGTAATCCAACGTAAACAAAGTCAAATAGATTTAAGGGTTTTAAGCCTTTAATTATGTTTTGATCAATAACAAAACCACTAACAATTAAATTTGTTGATGTTCCAATTAATGTACACGACCCGCCTAATATTGCAGCATAGGAGAGAGGTATTAAGAGTTTTGAAGGCGCAATTTTATGACGTTTACTCCAATTATGAACATAAGGCATCATAATTGCAACTAGTGGTGTATTATTAACAAAAGCAGAAAAAAAACCTACAACAAGCATCATACGCTTCATGTAACTATTATAAGTGTTGGCTCCTTTAAAAAATTTATTAAAAAAATATTCAACAACACTCGATTTTCTAATCACATCACCTAGAATTAATAGCATAACTATTACTGCTATTTGTTCATTCGAAAAACCGCTTATTATTTCGTTTGGAGTTAATATTCCGAAAATACCAAGTATTGAAACGGCTATCAAAAATGTAAAAGCTGTTCCTACAATTTCAAAGTAGAGTGATACTAATACAATTATTAATACAATTATTACAATTAATGAATCAATATTCATATTATTTTTGTTCTGGTTTTTTGGGTAAAGATGATGTTATCACAACATCATAATCTTTATTATAAGTAACAATGTATAATGCCTTATTTTCGTATCCGCTTTTATTATTCTTTTTTTCAAAATGAAATTTTGTTTCTAATAAAGGAATATCAAAAGATTGCAAACAATACTTAAAATCTTTCCCATATTGTTTTAAAGCATTTATAAAGTAATAACTTATATCAAAAGCTTGAAATGAAAATTTTGTTGGTTCTGTTTGAAAAGTTGTTCTAAAATTTTTTACAAAATTTTTAACATTTTCTTTTTTATAATCAATATATGAGTTTGTGAATATTTGGGTTTGCAAATTATGAAAATTTTCTGGTTGAATGTTGTCAAAACGCACCCAATGAGGGCGACCAAACAAAGTAATGTCATAATTTTTTGAAAAGGCATTCAATTTTGCAATAATATCACTTACAAAAGCACGACTTTCTGAAGGAATTATTATAATATTTTTTGAAGTTGAAGATAAGTTAGCTTCAACTAAACTATCTTCCTTCTGATAATAGTATATTTCAGTATAATTATAATCTTGATGGTCTGTTTTTGAAATAGTTTTAAAAAATTCTGTTTTAAATTCTGATAATAAATTAGTATTTGGATTTTTTCCATCGTGAATTACCAGAAAATTTTTTGATTTAAAACTATTTAAATATTCAGAAGTATATTCAATCTGTGTATATAATGGAGGACTTACCTGAAAAGCATAAGGATTATTAATTAAGAATGAATTTTTTAAAGACAATGGAGATACAATATTTATTTGATTTTCTTTAGCAAATTTTGACACAATCTGTAAATTTGAACTATAAACAGGACCAATTATTAAATCCATTTTTTCAAGTTCTTTTTTTTGAATAATACTTTTTACCTGCATAGTATCATTTTGAGTATCATAAACATATAAATTTACAGATACATTTTGTTCTTTTAATTTCTCAATAGATAATAAAATTCCTTGGTAAAATTCAAGAAATATTTTCGATTTTGAATAAATTTTATTTGTTTTTTTATGTATTAAACTATCGCACAATCCTAATGTGTCGTTTATGTTTGTATAAAAGGGAAGCATTAATGCTATATTAAATACTTGATTTGTATAATGATAATCATTACATGGGTGAATAATTGTATCAATATATGGTAGCTCAACAGGTTTAGAAATAGTATCTGTTATAACAACATTTTCTTTTAATATATCAGCATTTTTTACAGGGATTTTTATTATTTGACCTTCTATTATTGAATTATTTTTTAGTTCAGGATTGGCTTTTTTTATTTGTCTAATTTTTACATCATAAAGTATTGAGATTGCATATAGAGTTTGTTTTTTTTCTACTTTATGAAACTTAAAATTATTATTGTCTTTATCTGTTTTGGGTGCTTTATTGTTTCTTTTTTTTGGTATTTTTATTACTTCGCCTTCTTGCAATTCTCTTTCATACAACTCAGGGTTAGCTTTTTTTATTTTTTTTATTTTAACATCATAAAGCTTTGAAATTGCATAAAGAGTTTGCTTTTTTTCTACTTTATGATTTACATACTCATCATTTTTAGCAATATCATGCTCAGAGGTGGAATTATTAATAATTTTAGTTATTTTTATGGTGTCTCCAACAGAAATATATTCTTTTGAATTTGGATTATACTCATACAAATCTTTTATTTTAACATTATAAATTTTCGATAAAGTGTATATTGTTTCTCCTTTTTTAATAATATGAAATAAATAATTATCATTTTTAATAATTGGATTTTTTATAACCGGAATTTTTAAAAATTGACCTATGGCTATAGATTCTTTAACATTAAGGTTATTTTCTATTATTGTTTTTGTTGAAACATTATATAATTTGCTTATTGAATAAAGTGTTTGTTTTTTTTCAACCCTATGAATATAATAATCTTTCCCATCAATTTTTACTTTATTATTTGAGTTTATTAAGCTTGTATCTGTTTGAGAGTTAGCAGTTAATATTAAAAAAATATATGTAATTAATAATGATATTTTTTTCATTTTTTGATAAATCGAATTGATAAGAAATAATTATTTAAAACAAATGTAATAATTAATATATAATTAAAAAATATTTAGGGCATACAAGGGAAAAGAAAAATTTAGCCAATTTTTCAATCATTGAATGTTGAGACTATTCCGAAAACTAAAGTTATCAATTTATAGCCG
>JAGLDO010000221.1 GCA_023145555.1 Bacteroidales bacterium | reverse complement strand
ATGACGAATAGTTTGAAACATCACATTTATAGGGCAAGCGTCTCGCTTGTGCCGATAATTTTCAAAATCTTAAAGATTTGGAAAATTTTTATCCTTTCTACTTTAACTTTTTATAGCCGCTTAGCGAATTTCTAATAAATTGACGTACTGATTAGCTTTCAATCTTTTTGTAAAGTTAACCGCTTAGTGGCTTTTTAAACTGGATTCAACAATTAATACTTTAAAATAACTTCTTTATTTTTTGGGTTTAACCAGGTATCAATCAATATCTTAAAATCTGCATATTCTGAAGTATCAACTTTAGTTTTAATTAATTTTATTGAACGGGAAATTGACAAACTGTTTTCTTTGTTAACAATATCTATATTAACACTTCCAAGTTTGTTATTAATAGAAATAGTAGTGTCAATAGCAAGCAATTTATAATTATCCGGAATAGATAGTTTATAATTATAGCTTTCGTTTATGCAAAATGGCAGTTCTAAAGAGGATACTCTTTCTTTAGTTAAACTTCTCAAATACCATTTATTAAAGCCCATATTAAACTCGGGAAGTTTCCAAAAAATATAGTTGGCTTGTTCTTTCAAATCTTTCATTTCAACATTAAAAACAACATTGGTTTCTTCTCCTGTGTTTTGTTTTAATGAATAGTTGCTGATATTTGATGAAGATAAATTTTTAAATATATTTTTTATTGATTTTTTATTCGTAATTGTATTCAAATACGGATTTACCCCATTTGTTAATGTGAAATTTATTGTTCCTGAAATTATATTTTTATCTGTTAGTTTTAAATTTGACGTAACAGACAAGTTGTTATCATAAGTTTTTTCGTTAATTGTTTTAATTTTTTCGTTTTCTTGCTTTAGAATTACAACTGTCTTATTATTTAATTTATATTTATAATCTGAATTGTTTATTTCATTTGCTGACAGATAAATGTAGTTGTCTTTCTCTAAATTTACTTTAACTAAAAAATTTTTAACATTTAGTAAATTAACATATGGTTTATTATTAAAACAACTGTCAATAACAGCAATCGGCTCAGCATCAATATTGCAATTTTTTAACAAATTTACCAGCATTATTGTTTTCTCAATGTTTGTTCCTCCATTGCTTTCCCAAACACTTTTGGCATCTCTAAACTTAAAACCATTATGCTTTAACGGAATTTTATAATGATTAAACTCATTAACAACTTTTTTTTGACATTCAAGAGCTGTTAAAAGAATGGTTTGTTTTTTTATTCTTTTCTCATTTAAATTTACTTCATTAACAGGATTGTTTTTAACAAATTCTTTAAAAGCCTGATTAAAATCTCCGGCTGTAGAAAAATTAAATTTTGGCTCTGTTTGTTGAGAGCGCATCGGTTCTCTTGAAATTGCCGGCAAATCATTAAACACCCATTTATATTCAATTGACGAACTGGTTTTTGTCACTTTTGGTTCTTGTTGATAATTAAAAAGCTTATAATTTAATTTTTTATCATGTGGAACTTTTACAATTATTGTCAATTTTTGAATTGGCGAACTCGCAGTAAGAGTTTCATTTCCCATTAAATATGGATAATAATTTTTATTGCTATGAATAGTATAATCCAAATCAATGGTTGCATTTCGTTCAAGTGCGGTATGAGTAACAACCATCTCGCGAAGATTATTATAGTATGGAGCATTTGCGGCAAAACGAGGAAGTATTTTGTTAAATGCATTCTCGGGTGTTTTTACCTCCTTACCATCAGCCATTGTTGTTAATGATTTATTTATAGTAAGAGTTTGATGTTTCAAATTATAAGGAATAAAACTTTCCCCATATACGCGATTAATAACATAGTAACTTAACAATCTCAATTTATGAGAATAACGATAATCAACCGACCCGTCATCGTTTAACCGGTATTCTTTTACCATATTTAAGTAAACGGCGTCGTTGTTTTTATATTTTTCTGCATCAAAAGTATTACAAGAATATAATCCTATAATTATTAATAATAAAATTACTCGTTTCATCTTCCTATATTTTTATATTTAACTAAAAATCTCTAATTTATTTAATTTTTAAAATAACATATTCATCAGCAAATTTGTTTTGCGATTTAATTGCTTGTTTAAACGATTGCCAATCCTCTGAAGAGTAAACACGTTTTTTATAACTTACTTTTTCGTTAATCACAAGCGTATTTTCTTTTAAAGTATAACTACCCACAAAGCTTGCTCCACTTCCGTCAGAACTATCTGCTTTAGGCAAATATATTTCGCTTTCGAATTTTGGCAATTTTATTGTTTCGTTAATTTCCACCAATCTGCTGCAGCGATCTTTAAAACCATATTTTCTTTCATTCAAATCAGTATTGAATCGAAGTTGAGATTGTGCGTATTTAAACACATTTTGAGCAGCAAAAGGTTTAAAAATCATTTCATTTTCAGATATAATTGCATAATCAGGAATTCTGAACTTAACTTTAATTTCTACAGGAGTTTTTTGATAATCATAAGTGTTAGTATATTTCATATCAACAATTTCTGCTAAAGGATTAATTGCAAGAATTTGTTTTTCAACATTTTCTTTCCACTGCGATTTTTTCGAATAATTAAAAACACCTCTTAAACTTGCGTCTGATTGTCCGGTTGCTGTAAGAATAACTTCTCCGGTAAGTGTTCCATCATTAGATATTTCTGAATTTCCTATTATTTTCAACAAATGATTTTCGGGTGCAGAGATTGGTGTTTCTTTTAAATCAGCACCTTCGGGAAGACCCATTAAATAATTCTGTTGCTGTTCACAGCTTGACCAAAGTTCACGGACAAAAGGCACCCATGTAGGATCGAGCAAATGATATTTTTTGTCAGATAATTTTGCAACTACAACACAATGGTTAAACTGGTCAGCCGGAATATTTTCAATTCTCGAACCTGCCATTGTCATTGCCGGATAAGCTGTAAAACCGGCAGCACGCAACATGGTAATTAACATACCCGCTTTGTCTTTACAAACGCCACATCTATCACGAAAATTCATTTCGCCTTTGTGAAGAGTGAAGCCTTCACCTTCGCCCATTGATATTCCGCTATAACGAATTTCATCGCCAACCCAATGAGTTAGTCTTGAAACAGAATCCATTTCATCTTTAGCTCCTTGTAAAATCTCGTCAACCTTTTCGTCAATTTCTTTTGTTGATTCAAAACTGCCATAATCTTCATTCACCTTATTAAACCAAACAGATTTTTCTTCCCAATTGCGACTTGTTGATAATAATAATTTGGGTGCAATATCAGATAGTCCTAATGAACGTTGTTCTCTGCGAATTGGTAAAATGTTTGTTTTGGTAAAAGTATATTGAATTTTGTCTCCAATTTGTTTTTTTGCAGAATCAACAACTCCATTATAAAATTTATATTGAAAATATTTTTCTTTAGGCACTTTTACCTGATAAACCTTTTTTGCTATTGGATTACTGTTCCAAAAAGGAACAATATCATAAAATTGTCCTTTCATTGGAGGTATATATCTATCGTCGTTATTTTGTCCATCTTGCAAAAGAGCATAAGTAAATCCTTTTTTAAACATCATTACCTCAACAGCATCGCCGGGCTCTAATCTTCCGACTTCAATCATCTTTTGTCGTGCGCCCCAATAAATCATGTGTGCCGGTGCAGGATAATCTAAAACAGTATTAATATCAAGCTCTTTTTTTGTGCCGTCTTTTTTATAAATAACAACTTTTTTAATTTCAACAAAAGCAGATTGCGGGTCGTAGTCAAACTTTAAATTACTTAATTTTTTTGCGCCTTTATAAGTTAAAACTTTATACAAGGTGTGTTTATTGTTATAACTTAATCCGGTTTCGTGCACATCTACTTTAGTGCTGTCAAAAATTAAAAGCAGATTATAGCCCTTATATTTTTGTGTGTTATCATATTTTTTTATCAACTCTGTTACTGATTGAGCTGATGCCGAAAAAGTAAAAAAAGCTAAGATTAATGAAAAAAATAATTGTTTTTTATACATAGTTTAAATAATTAATAAATTTTTATAAATACGAGTCCTCTCCGAAAAGTTTAAATTTTAAATTACAGAGACCTGACATGTTTTATATTATTCAGATTATCAACGATTTAATCATGCTGTTTTTTATTGCTGCAAACATGTCAGGTCTTTTCGGATAAATTTATATAAAAGTATAAAATTTTTCATTAATAATGATGATATAAAAACACCGAATTATCGTACTTATCATGAAAAATATATACGAGAACAAAAAACAATACAAGTAAAAAGTAAAAAAAACAAAATTCGTTTGTTAACAAAAAAAATATTAATACATTTACGTATAAACTGTATCAATCAAAAAATTATTTGTTTACGGGTATTAATAATAGGAGTAACAGTGAAAATAAGACACACGTATGTGTCTTATTAAAGTTTTAGCCGCAATAAAACAACATGATAATGATTAAAATTATAAAAAATTAAAATTTAACTATGGAATTAATTAACTGGATTGTTCCATTTCTATTTGGTCTATTTGCATCACTGATTATTGATAAGACAAGAAACTTTCAAAAAAGAAAAAGGAATTGAGCCTGTTGAATATTATGATATTTTCAAAGAAAAATATACTTTATTAAATGAAATAATTTCTATGATAGAGTTTTTATCTAAAAACCTTCCTTCTCAGATTTCTATCGAATTTTATGATTACATCAATAATCATTTAAAAGAAAAAAGACTAACGGGAGATGTTGAACATATAAAAACTTGCATAGCTTGTAACGACAAACAACAGGATACTTTAAGAATTATTGAATTACGTATAAAAGAAATAAGTTTATTAAAAGAAAAAATTGAAAAAATTATAAAATAAAGCGGCTAACAATACAGCTATACTAAATTATAAACAGAAATAAAAGGAATTAGAAAACAATATGTTTGAACAAGTATTTAAAAATATAGACGATATTCTGCACAAAGATGCAGGCTGTGGAAGTGAATTAGATTATGTAGAACAAACCTCTTGGGTGCTGTTTCTGAAATATCTTGAAGATTTAGAAAAAGACAAAGAAACTGCTGCACTTTTATCAGGAAAGACTTACGAGAAAATAATTGAGCCAAAATTTAGTTGGACAACTTGGGCGGCTCCGAAACTTAAAAACGGAAAGATTGACCATAATGCAATGACAGGTGATGAC
>JAGLDO010000220.1 GCA_023145555.1 Bacteroidales bacterium | reverse complement strand
ATTTTTCAGAATTGAATACATTGGGAAAAATAATGGCAGGAATGGTATTATAAAAAGCCATTGTAAAAAAAGTTATTATAGCATAGGAAGAAATTTTCAGAAACTGAACTAATACAAAATCTGTATTATGGGCGGGATTAAAAAGTATTAGAAAAAATATAATAAATAATGCAAATAGAAATGGAGTTATTACTTTTTGTCTATATGTTTCATAAAAAGGGAAAGGTTTATTTAACCAAATTTTGATTTTTTTTATCATTGGCATTAAAGGTATGATTGTTTTTTAATGTACAAATTAACATAATTTATATCAATAGCTTAGAAAGTTATATTCTAATTTTAAATGAATTTTTTAAAGCAATCATTTTAATTGCTGCGATAGCAGCTTCGTCGCCTTTGTTGCCATGTTTCCCTCCGGCACGATCAATGGCTTGTTGTTGGTTGTTTGTAGTTAAAACCCCGAAAATAATAGGTTTGTTATATTTAATATTTAATTGAGTAATACCGTTTGCTACTCCTGCGCAAATAAAATCGAAGTGACGTGTTTCGCCTTGAATAATGCATCCTAAGCAAATAACAGCATCAACATCAGTGTTCTCTGCAAATAATTGTGATCCCAAAGTTAACTCAAAACTACCGGGAACATATTTTTTTATAATATTTTTTTCTTTTGCGCCGTTTTTTAAAAGAGTGTTGTGTGCTCCTTCAAAAAGAGCTTCTGTTACATCAGTATTCCATTCAGAAACAACAATCCCAAATTTCATGTTTTCAGCACTTGGTATTGTTTCTGGGTCGTAATCGGATAAATTTTTTAGCTTTGTTGCCATCCTCTTGAATATTAAAAAAAAGTATCAAAAACATTACTGTTAATGATACTTTAAATAATGTTTATTTAGAAAAAATATTATTTTTCGATATTTAATTCTGCTCTTGTAATATATTTTTCAATAAATCTGGCGTTTTTATCTTTCGGATAATTATTTTTAATATCATTATAAATATCTAAAGAATTTTGATAATCATCATTTGCTTCGTAAGCTTTTGCAGCTTTCATTAAATACATTGGAGTTGTAAATTTATTACTGTTTGTTTTAGCAGCTTTTAAGTAATAAGAAATTGCTTCATCGTTATCACCTAGTTCTGAATACGCATCTCCAATAGAACCTAATGCAATTGGAGCAATAATATGGTCGTCAGAATCAAAGTCTTTCAAATAATCAATGGCTTCTTCATATTGACCTAATTTCAAGTACGAAATTCCTGCATAATATTGTGCTAAATTTGCCGATTTTGTTACTCCATATTCGTCAATAATATCAATAAATCCAAGGTAATTTCCATCACCGTTTATTGCTAAATTAAATGAATCTTTTTCAAAATATTGCTCTGCAACAAACATTTGTGATGCTGCTTCTTCCTCTAAAGGTTTAACATAAAATTTCAGATATGCAAAATAACCGGCAACAACAACAATTAATATAAGTACTATTGTCGAAAGTGTTTTTTGATTTTCTTCAATATACTGTTCTGTTTTTGTTAAAGCATTTTCTACATCTTGAAAATTGTCTGCTTTTTTTGTGTTTTTCTTTTTTGACATTTTATTCTTATTTATAAAATTTAATCGCAAAAATAATCGTTTTTAAATGATATTAAAACAAATACTCTGTTTTTTTTTTTGATTGACGAATTTTTTAATAATTTATTCATATTTAAAAGATTTAATTGCTTATAGATGTGCAAATCAATTTAATAAAAAGCGATTTTTTTTGTGTTTATAATTAAATTTTATTTTTCAACTCATTAAATGTAATTTTACAATGTTAATTTTAATAATTAAATCTATAATAAATGTATTTAAAGAATTTGTCTCTAATTAATTTTAAAAATTACGAACAATTAGAAATTGAATTTTCGCAAAAAATTAATTGTTTTGTTGGAGATAATGGTGTTGGAAAAACAAATTTATTGGATGCAGTTTATTATTTATCTTTTTGCAAAAGTCGTTTTAATTTAATCGATAGCCAGAACATAAAACACGACGAGAACTTTTTTGTTATTCAAGGGAATTATTATATAAGAAATGAAAATGAAAGTGTTTATTGTGGAATAAAACGAAATAAGAAAAAGCAGTTTAAAAGAAATAAAAAAGAATACAAAAAATTGTCAGACCATATTGGATTAATCCCTCTTGTGTTGATTTCTCCTTATGATTCAAATTTAATTATTGCGGGTAGCGACGAACGTCGTAAGTTTCTTAATGGAGTTATTTCACAGTTTGATAAACAATATCTTGAAGATTTAATAAAATATAATAGAGCCTTAAGCCAGAGAAACAGTCTTTTAAAAAATTTTGCAAAAACAAACACATTTAATATTGAGACAATAGAAATTTGGGATGAACAATTAATTAAACTCGGAACAAGTATTTATGAAAAGAGAGTGAATTTTGTTAATGAATTAATGCCTGTGTTTCAAAAGTATTATGAGATTATCTCAAATGGAAATGAAGAAGTGAAATTAAATTTTAGCTCTCAATTGCATGATTTTGACTTTCCTGAATTATTAAAAAATGCAATTGAAAGAGATCGTATATTACAATATACAACTGTAGGTATACATAAGGATGACTTAATATTTAAATTAGACGATTTTTTAATTAAAAAGAATGGATCGCAAGGACAACAAAAAACTTTTTTGGTCGCTTTAAAATTGGCTCAGTTCGATTATATGAAGAATATATATGGCTTTAAACCAATATTATTGTTAGATGATGTTTTCGATAAATTTGATTTATTTAGAGTTAAGCAAATTATTAAATTAGTTGCCGAAAATAATTTCAGACAAATTTTTATTACAGATACGAATAAAGATAGAGTGAAAAACATTTTAAATGATTCATCAATTGAATATAACTTATTCAATGTTAGCAATGATACTATTGAATTATCAAATAACATTAAACTTTAATTTTATATGAGAAGACAAAAAGTAGAAAAATTAAACGATGTTATTAGTCAGTATTTAAAAGCTTTACGTATTGATAAAAAAATGAAGCAAGTGAGCTTGATAAATTCGTGGGAAGAGATAATTGGTAAAAATGTTGCGAGAGCTACAAGTAAAATATTTTTTAAAAAAAGAATATTGTTTGTTTATATTAATTCGGCAGTTATTCGTAATGAGTTATTAATGATTAAAGACGAGCTTAAAAAAAGACTAAACGAACAAGCAAAAGAAACATTGGTTGATGACATTGTGATTAGATAATACTTAACACTTATGAGTACATATATTCTTTTGTCATGCCCAATGCCAAAAAAACAGAATATAATTATTGAATTAGGCTTTTAATCA
>JAGLDO010000022.1 GCA_023145555.1 Bacteroidales bacterium | reverse complement strand
GTGTTAAAAAGATTATAAATCAAGTATATCAAGCCGGTGCTGATGCTCTTATTATTCAAGATATGGGATTGTTAGAATTAGATCTTCCGCCAATTCCTCTTCATGCAAGCACACAAACTCATAATTATTATTTAGATAAAATTGAATTTTTGCAAAATGTTGGTTTTCAGAGGGTTATTCTTGCAAGAGAATTGTCTCTTAATCAAATTAAAAACATTAAGCGAAATACTAATATCGAACTTGAGCAATTTGTACATGGTGCGTTATGTGTGAGTTTTAGCGGGCAATGTTATTTTAGTCAAGCTGTTTATGGCAGGAGTGCCAACAGAGGCGTTTGTGCACAAGCCTGTCGTTTGCCTTATTCATTAATTGATGCTAAAGGTAATGTTTTGGCTAAAGATAAGCACCTGTTATCGATGAAAGATTTAAATAATTCCGCTTACCTAAATGAGCTTATTAATGCCGGTGTTTCAACTTTTAAAATTGAAGGAAGGCTGAAAGATGTAGGCTATGTGAAAAATATAACTTCTTATTACCGACAAAAAATTGATAGTTTAATTGAAACAGATAATTCAATTAAAAAAGCATCGTCGGGTAAAACAAAATTTTATTTTAATCCTGTTCCTGAAAAAACATTTTCGCGTGGTTTTACCGATTATTTTTTGCACGAACGACAAAAGGATATTGTATCGCTGAACACACCAAAAGCAATTGGCGAATTTATTGGTAAAGTTTCTTTTGTTGATAATGATTATTTTGTAATTAACTCAAAATTAGAGCTTCATAATGGCGATGGAATTTGTTTTCTTAATAAAGATGATAAGCTTATTGGTGTAAATATCAATAATGTTGTTCAAAATAAAATTTATCCGGCAGAGAAAATCAATATAAAAGAGAAAACAATTATTTATAGAAATCTGGATAAAGAATTTACCAAAAAATTAAATTCAAATAATACATCGCAACGAAAAATTGATGTTGAATTTATTTTTGAAGAAACAGATAAAGGATTTTGTGTTAGAGTAAAAGATGAAGATGATAATTTTGCTGAATATTGTTATGATTGTCAAAAAATATTATCAAAAAATGAAAATAATCTTAATACGAATATAAAAAAACAATTAAGCAAAACGGGAAATTCGATATTTAGTGCATCAAAAATTGAAGTAAAAACAGATGAAAATTATTTTATACAGATTAGTGTATTAAACAATATGCGACGAGAGGTTTTAACTCTTCTTGAAAAAGAAAGAGAAAAAAATTATAAGCTTCAAAGAGTGAAGTTTATAAAAAATGACTTTCCATATCCTGCTAAAGAGCTGGATTTTAATGCAAACATATCAAATATAAAAGCAGACGAATTTTATAAACGCCATAGAGTAGAAAAAACAAAACCTGCCTTTGAATTGCAAAAGCAAGTTGATGGAAAAACAATTATGACAACAAAGCATTGTTTAAAATATCAGTTTGGTTTATGCCCGAAAATCAATAAAAATGCAAACATAGTAGAACCTCTTTATCTTGTTGATAAAAA
>JAGLDO010000219.1 GCA_023145555.1 Bacteroidales bacterium | reverse complement strand
GAAGCTGAAGCACGTAAAAAAGCCGAAGCCGAAGCCAAAACAAAAGCTGAAGCTGAAAAACAGGCTAAATTAAAGGCAGATAAAGAAGCGACTCGCAAAGCAGCCGAAGAAAAAAGAATTGCTGAAGCAAAAGCTAAAGTTGAATTAGATGCTAAAATTAAAGCAGATCAAGAAGCTGCACGAAAAGAAGCCGAAGAAAAAAGAATAGCCGAGGCAAAAGCCAAAGCTGAATTGGAAGCTAAAATTAAAGCAGAACAGGAAGCAAAAAGAAAAGCTGAAAAAGTTCGAACAAAAGCTGAAGCTGAAGCTCTAGCCAAAAAAATGTCTCAAATTAAAGCAGAAGCAGAAGCAGAAGCAAAGCGTCTGGCAAAAGAATTAAGAAAAAAAATAAAACACAATAAGGAAATAATTAAACAAGATAAGATTACTAAAGATGATTTAGACAAAAAGTATACTCAAAAGAAAACAATTGAATTTTTAGAAAAATCAAATAGGAAAATAACAAAAGTTGTTATTAATAATAATAACACCATTGTCATATACATTAAAGTTGTATACAATTGGGGAGGTACTTATTATTTCATTCAGGACGAACTTTCTCATTTCAGAAATATTAGTCAGTCATATTATAAAGTACAAACAAAATAATTTTTATTAACCTCAGTTCGATTTAAAATTTTGATACAGCTTCTGCTAATTTTTCTGTAGACAACATTAAATTTCCGAAGAACTATCGGGATAATTTAAGTCAAACTGAGGTTAATAGGAGAAAGTTGAAAAGAATCAAAATATAACTTAAATTCAACTATGTTTAATAGAAACTTTTCAAGTTGAAAAACAATATTGTTTATTTTATAATTTTCAACATTACCAATAAAGCAGGTTGTTATATGCAGATTTTTGTCAGGAAGCCACCTTATTCCCTCATTTGTCTGATTTTTGATTTTAAATTTATAAAATATTTCAATTATATCTCTATTTATTGGAATAGCTACAAATAAACGTGTGTGTTGCATCATTTCTTTTATTTCAATTTATTATTTTGGTAGGGATAATATAAATTAAATTATTTTTTATAAATTAGTGTAAATTTTAAAAAACAATTTTTTTTTAATAAAAATCAAATATAAATAATAATGTTATGAAAAAATGTGTACTAATTATTTTATCAAGTTTTTTTATTGTTAACTTATCGTATTCTCAAGTTATAGGAAGTAAATTTGAGAAACTATCAAAATTATACAACGAAAAACGCTATGAAGATTGCCTTTATAAATCAGACACATATACATATAAAGAAAAAACAAAAAAAGAACCGGAACCATATCTGTATCTTTCTATGTGTTATTATCAAATATCATTAATTGACAATCCTGATATTATGGAAGATTATCCTAAAGCATTAAAAAATTCAATTAAATACCTTATTAAATTTAAAAAGAAAGATAGAAAAGATGAGTATTTTACAAAAAATATTGATTTTGTAAATAAAATAGGAAAATTAATTATTGATGAAGCAGAAAAATATTTTAAAGATAAAAATTACAAAAAAGCAGCAAGCAGTTTTAAACAGTATTCAAAACTTTTTCCAGAAGACAACAATATAAAATACTTGATAGGAGCTTGTTACATGCAAGCCGGCAATTATAGTGAAGGACAAAAATACATATCAGAATCTATAGTTAAACTCGTTGATAATTATAAGAATGAAAAATCTTTAAAAAACAGCAATACATCACTAATTTTAGAAGATGCTTTTATTCTTTATTCTAGTTATTTAGTAAACGACAAAAAAATTGATTCTGCAAAATCAACGATTAGTATTGCAAAACAATTTTTTCCAAATAGTGGAAATATTACAATTCAGTATAATGTTATTAATAAAGTGAAATGATAACATTAATTTCATGAGTAAGCAATAAAAAACCGTCCTTGAAAGACGGTTTTTTATTTTTTTACTTTTCTTTCTTTTCAGGCGATTTTTTCTTTTTAATATAAATTTTAATCTTTTGGTTTTTCTTGTCAAAACCTACATGAATAGTATCACCATCAATAATTGAAGCTTTTAAAATAACTTCTGCCATTTCGTCTTCAATATACTTTTGAATAGCTCTTTTTAAAGGTCTTGCTCCAAATTGAATATCATAACCTTTTTCAGCAATAAAATCTTTTGCAGCAGGTGCAATCTTTAATTTATATTCTAATTTTTCAACCCTTTCATATAACCCTTTTAATTCAATATCAATAATTTTATGAATATCTTCGCGTGTAAGTGTGTTAAATGTAACAAGATCATCAATACGATTTAAAAATTCAGGTGCAAAAGTTTTTTTTAATGCTTTTTGAATAACTTGCTTTGCATAATCATTCGATGTTTGTGATTTTGATTTTGAAGAGAAGCCAACAGAACTGCTAAAATCTTTTAACTGTCGGGTTCCAATATTAGATGTCATAATAATTATAGTATTGCGAAAATCAATTCTTCTGCCCAAACTATCAGTTAATTGACCTTCGTCAAGCACCTGAAGAAGTAAGTTAAAAATATCGGGATGAGCTTTTTCAATTTCATCTAATAATACAACAGAATATGGTTTTCTGCGAACCTTCTCAGTTAATTGACCACCTTCTTCATAACCAACATATCCCGGAGGCGCACCAACTAAGCGAGAAACAGAAAATTTTTCCATATATTCGCTCATGTCAATTCTAATAAGAGCTTCTTTGCTGTCAAACAGATATTTAGCTAAAATTTTAGCTAACTGAGTTTTCCCAACACCAGTAGGTCCAAGAAAAACAAAGGAGCCTATTGGTTTATTTGGATCTTTTAAACCTGCACGATTGCGTTGAATTGATTTAACTATTTTACTAATAGCTTCGTCTTGACCGATAACATTTTTCCCTATTTCATTAAACATATTTAGCAATCGATTTCCCTCAGATTGAGCAATTCTTTGCACAGGAACACCTGTCATCATTGCAATAACTTCTGCAACATTATCTTCAGAAACAGATTCTCTATTTTTAATTAATTCATTTTCCCATTTATTTTTTTCTTTTTCAAGAGATTCTATAAATTGTCTTTCATTATCTCTTAAGTTTGCAGCAGTTTCAAAATTTTGATTTTTTACGGCTTTAATTTTTTTTGTTTTTACCTCTTCTATTTGTTTTTCAATTTTTAGTATTTTGTCAGGTACATGAATATTTAAGATGTGAACTCGGGCGCCTGTTTCATCAAGGGCATCAATTGCCTTGTCGGGCAAATGTCGGTCGCTAATATATCTATCGGTTAAATAAACACAGGCTTTAATAGCATCGTCTGAATATGATACGTTGTGATGATCTTCATATCTCTCTTTAATATTATTAAGTATTTCAATTGTTTCTTCCTGTGTGGTAGCTTCTACAATGACTTTTTGAAATCTTCGCTCTAAAGCACCATCTTTTTCAATATATTGACGATATTCGTCTAAGGTTGTCGCTCCAATACACTGAATTTCTCCACGAGCTAAAGCAGGTTTGAGCATATTTGCAGCATCTAATGAACCGGTAGCTCCTCCTGCACCAACAATTGTGTGTATTTCGTCAATAAATAATATAATATTGTTGGTTTTTGATAATTCATTTAAAATTGCTTTCATCCTTTCTTCAAACTGCCCACGATATTTTGTACCTGCAACAATTGAAGCAAGGTCAAGAGTAACAATTCTTTTATTGAAAAGAATTCTTGATACTTGTCTTTTTGTTATTCTAATAGCCATTCCTTCTACAATAGCCGATTTACCAACTCCCGGTTCCCCGATTAAGACAGGGTTATTCTTTTTTCGTCTGGTTAATATTTGAGCAAGACGCTGTATCTCAGTATCTCTGCCAACTATAGGATCTAAACGATCCTCTTCTGCTGCTTTAGTTAAATCAATACCAAAATTATCTAAAACAGGTGTCTCTGAGCCTTTTTGAGACTGAGCCCCTTTATCGTGAGGGTTTTGTTTGTCAGAAAAAAGATTTGGTTCTCCTTGATCATCAGGAAAATCTGATTTTGCTTTTGGCAATGTACTTCTTAATTGTTCTTTTATTGAATAATAATCAACTCCTTGTTCATTTAGGTATAAAGCAGTCCAACACGTTTCATCTCTAAGTATTGCTAAAAGCAGATGACCTGTATCAATAGTCTTGCTTTTTAATGAGCGTGCTTCTAAATAAACCAATTTTAAAGCATTTTCTGAAGATTTAAGTAAGGGAATTTCTTTAGTCTCAAGATTAATTTCAAAAGAATTATCTGTGTTTCTAATTTTATTCTCAATATACTTTTTAATTGTAACTTTATCAATATCAAAAGAAGCTAATAAGTCAATTGCAATACCTTCGCCTTCTCGTAAGATACCAAGAAACAAATGATCATTACTAATATTGCTATTTCTTAATCTTATAGCTTCTTCTTTACTGTAAGTTAATACGTCTTTTATTCGTTGTGAAAATTTGGCATCCATATAATTAATTATTTGAAAAATAAAGGTACAAAATTATTATCCAAAAGTAAATATAATAAATAAATCTTCAATAAATTATTTAACAAAAAAATGTTAATAATTAATATTTATTTCAAGATAAAATTTAGTAATAATTTATTATCTTTAGCGCTTTAACAAATTATAAATAATAATATTGTAAATGGCTGTAGAAGAGAAGATTATAAAGATCAATATTGAAGAGGAAATGAAAACAGCCTACATTGATTATTCAATGTCGGTAATTGTTTCGAGGGCTTTGCCTGATGTTAGAGATGGATTAAAACCTGTTCACCGAAGAATTTTATTTGGAATGTCAGATATTGGCATAACATCAACAAAACCATATAAAAAATCAGCAAGAATAGTAGGAGAGGTTCTTGGTAAATATCACCCACATGGAGATTCTTCTGTTTATTTTGCAATGGTTCGTATGGCACAGGAATGGTCGTTACGTTACCCATTAATTCAAGGGCAAGGAAACTTTGGTTCAGTTGATGGTGATAGCCCTGCTGCAATGCGTTATACTGAAGCACGATTAAGCAAAATAGCTGAAGATACATTGGCAGATTTAGATAAAAATACTGTCGATTTTCAGTTAAATTTTGATGATACGCTAAAAGAGCCAACAGTATTACCTACCAAAATACCTTTACTTTTAGTTAATGGGGCATCGGGTATTGCTGTTGGTATGGCGACAAATATGCCTCCTCATAATTTAACCGAAGCTATTAATGCCGGAATTGCATACGTTGACAATAACGACATTACTATTGAAGAATTAATGAATTATGTTAAAGCTCCTGACTTTCCAACCGGAGGTACTATTTATGGATATCAAGGAGTTAAAGATGCTTTTGAGACAGGACGTGGCAGAATTGTTGTTAGAGGTAAAACAAATATTGAAACAACTGCTTCGGGCAGAGAAAAAATAATTATTACAGAAATACCTTATCAGGTTAATAAAGCAGAAATGATTATAAAAACTGCTGACTTGATTAATGATAAAAAAATTGAAGGTATTTCTAATGTAAATGATGAATCTGACCGTACAGGGATGCGTATTGTTTACGATCTTAAAAGAGATGCAATTGCAAATGTTGTCTTAAATAAGTTGTTTAAATATACTGCTCTACAGTCTTCATTTAATGTAAATAACATTGCTTTAGTTAATGGGAAACCACAATTACTAAATTTAAAAGATTTAATCGAGAATTTTATTAAGCATAGGCATGAAGTTGTTGTAAGAAGAACACAATATGAATTAAATAACGCAGAAAAGAAAGCTCATATACTTGAAGGTTTACTAATAGCTTTAGACAATCTTGATGCTGTTATTTCTCTAATTAGAGCATCAAAAACACCCGAAGAAGCCAAAAATGGCTTAATTCAAAATTTTCAATTATCAGAAATTCAAGCAAAAGCAATTCTTGATTTAAGATTACAAAAACTTACCGGTTTAGAAAGAGATAAAATTAAGCAAGATTATGCTGATTTAATGAAGTTAATTGAACATTTGAAAGAAATTTTAAATGACAAATTACTTCGAATGCAGATAATAAAAGATGAATTAATAGAAATTAAAGATAAATACGGCGACGAACGCAGAACAGACATCGTTTATGCTTCCGAGGAATTTAATCCCGAAGACTTCTATGCCGATGATGATGTAGTTATTACAATATCTCATTTAGGTTATATCAAAAGAACAGCCTTAACAGAATTTAAAACTCAGCATAGGGGAGGAACCGGTAGCAAAGGAAGTTCTACAAGAGATGCAGACTTTATTGAACATCTTTTTATTGCTACAATGCATAATACTTTATTATTGTTTACTGAAAAAGGAAAATGTTATTGGCTTAAAATATATGAAATACCTGAAGGAACACGTACTTCGAAGGGTAGGGCCATTCAAAATTTAATTAACATTGATCCTGAAGATAATATAAAAGCTTTTATAAATACCAAAAAATTAGATGATGCCGAATATATAAAACAAAATTATATTGTAATGTGTACTAAAAAAGGTGTTGTTAAAAAAACCTTTTTAGAAGCATACTCTCGACCTCGTCAAAATGGTATTAATGCTATAAATATTAAAGATGGAGACCAATTATTAGAAGCTAAACTAACTGCCGGTATTAGTGATATTATGATAGCCAGTAAATCAGGTAAAGCTATTCGTTTTCACGAAACTAAAGTAAGAACAGTTGGCAGGAATTCTCAAGGTGTTAAAGGAATCAATATTGCAGAAAACAATGAAGTGATTGGAATGGTTTGTATTGAAAATGAAGAAGAAGACATCTTAGTTGTTTCTGAAAAAGGATATGGAAAACGTTCAAAAATAATTGATTATAGAATTACAAACAGAGGTGGTAAAGGTGTTAAAACTATTAATATTACAGAGAAAACAGGTAAATTAATAGCAATAAAAGGTGTTATTGAAACCGATGATTTAATGATTATAACAAAAAACGGAATTACAATAAGATTAGCTGTGTCAGACATGAGAGTGATGGGGCGTGCAACACAGGGTGTTAGATTAATACACCTAAAAGAAAACGATGAAATAGCATCTATTACTTATGTTGAAGCTAATGGAGATGAAGAGAATATTGAAAATATTATTTCTGAAGAATAGAAAGAATATTTGATAAAAAATTAAAAAAACACTAATTTTGTCAAAATTTAAAACCAAAATAAAATGAAAAAAATAGTATTTGTATTAGTATTTATTATGAGTGTAGTATATTTAAACGCTCAAAATTCAAAAGTTGTTAGTGCATATAATTACTTAAAACCCCAGTATAATGAATTGGGTAAAGCCAAAGAAGCTATAGATATTGCATCAAAACATGAAAAAACAAAATTAAAAGCTAAGACTTGGT
>JAGLDO010000218.1 GCA_023145555.1 Bacteroidales bacterium | reverse complement strand
CAGTGTCGCCAATGTTTCTGTTTATCTCAGAGAACCAAAATGATGAATTGGAAGCAACCAACAGGCCATTATTGCCATATTGCCAAACACTTGCCCGGTAATGCTCTTCGTTTTTTATATCCTTAATTTCAAGAGTCATCCCATACTGTTGGTTCTTGTCTAGTTTTATTGAGTATTTACCTGAATGAGCAAAGTCTGAACTTCTCGCATTATTTGCTTTAAAATGAATGTTGTTTGAGATAAAATATTTGCCGTTAGAGCTTATTGTTTCAGCATCACAAAAATAATGTTCTTGTTTGTGTGTTATTTTGTTTTCTTTGCATGCTTGAGATACAAGCAAAATAAAAAGAAACAAGAAAGGAAAATAAAGTTTATGTTTTTTTGTCATAATACGATTAATAATATTATGTAAAAGTAATAATTTTTATAAAATATTATTTGTTAAATTGTTAATTGATTTTTTGACTAGAAAAATTATGCTATTTTTGTTTAAAATATAATTACCCAGAGAAATGAATTTAAGCATAATTATCCCGCTCTATAATGAAGAAAATTTAATTAAAGAGGTTTTAAAAGAACTTAAGAATTTATCGTATCCTGATTTTGTAAAAAAAGTAGAAATAATTATTGTTGATGATTTTTCAACAGATAATTCATATACTGTTGTAAAAGAATATATTAAAGATTTCGAAAACATTAAAATTTATCGTCATAATAAAAATGGAGGTAAAGGAGCCGCAGTTCATTCCGGCATAAAACATGCCAAAGGCGATGTTTATTTAGTACAAGATGCTGATTTAGAGCTTTCGCCAATTGATATTCCACAACTATTAAACACAATGCATGACTTAAAGGTCGAGTTTGTTAACGGCTCACGTTATTTACCCGGGGTTGTTCGTCCCTTGTCATCGTATAAACGATATTTAGGAAACAGATTTTTTACTTTTTTAACATCAATGTTAATAAATGTTAAATTAACCGATATGGCATGCGGTTATAAGTTAATTCATAAAGATTTATATAATAAAGTAAAACTTCGTGAAAACAGATTTGGCTTTGAGGCTGAACTTATTATAAAAGCATTGAGAATAAAACGAAATAATGTTGCCGAAGTTCCTGTTCAATATTTTCCCAGAAATGAGGGGGAAGGAAAAAAATTAAGAAATTTCGATAGTGTAAAAATCCTGTGGACTGTTATTAAATACGGACTGTTAAGGGTTAATTAGTTGAGATATTATTTGATTCTAATTAATAGGTAGACCTAACAGGTTTCAAAAACCTGTTAGGTCTGAGGTTTTTTACTGTTAATGTCTAATAATATACAATATACATGAAACAAGAACCTTTTAAACCCGGCATATACTACCATGTATTTAACAGAGGCAATAATAAAGAAAATATTTTTATTGAATCTGAAAACTATAATTATCTATTAGAACTGGTAAAAAAGTATTTGTCTGATACATGTTTTATTTATGCATATTGTTTATTACCCAATCATTTTCATTTTTTATTAAAAATTAAAGAGGAAAATTTTTTACCTGCTTCATATCAAACCGGCAAAAAAAAAATTCATCAGCCTTTTTCAAACCTGTTTAATGCTTATGCAAAAGCTATTAATAAAAAATATCAGCGTACAGGGAGTTTATTTCAAGAGCATTTGCACAGAATAAAGATTGATACTGAAGAATATTTTCGGGAATTGGTGCTTTATATTCATTTGAATCCCGAAAAACATGAAATTTTTAGAGATTTTAGCAAATATCCACATTCTTCTTATAAAGCGTATTTTTCGGAAGAACCAAGTCTTTTAAACAAGAGTGAAACTGTAGAGAGTTTTGGTGATAAAGAAAATCTGATTTATTGTCACCAAAAAAAGAAAATTAAACTTAGTGTTTTAAAAAAAATTGAGGAAATTGATTATTAGAATTTTTTTGGGGAGAAGGGAGACCTAACAGGTTTCTAAAACCAGTTAGGTTTGTGGTAATTTGAAAGTTTGGTTCTAATGAATGAGACCTAACAGGTTTCTAAAACCTGTTAGGTCTGGCTTTATTGAAAA
>JAGLDO010000217.1 GCA_023145555.1 Bacteroidales bacterium | reverse complement strand
CGTTTTTTACTTTTTTTTCAATATATTTCGAGTTCATTATTCTAAGCATTCCCATATAATCTAACTCAAATTCAACCAAGTCTCCTACTTTATAATTCTTTTTATTTTTACCAAGGTCAACTACAATCATATCGGAACTTGCACCGGCAAATTTTAAACTTTTATCAATTAATTCAAGATGGTCTGGTTCTACGTCAAGAAGACCTAAATCAATAATTGCTCGGTATGATGTTTCTCCAATATCAGTTTGGTCAAATTCATAGCTTTCTCCTTCCACATTTGTTCCAAACTCACCCATAGGAACAATTCGTTTTTCAATTAATTCGATTATTTCAGAATACAGACTAAATACATCAGAGTGCATTTTTTTGAATTTTGTATTATTATAAACATCTGTTCCAAGGAATAATGTTTCACCTACTCTAAAATGATTAATACCTTTTGGTAAAAGATTTTGAAAAATCAAAGGTATTGTTACGGAAGAACCACCGGAAACATATGGAATTTGCTTGTTAAATTTTGCTTCAATTAACTGTTCATATAAACTTAACTGAATTAATTTATCGTGATTTGGCAAAACGCCATACAAACAAGATAAGTTCGCACCAATTCCTACAACTTTAATGTTTTCTAATTTAAAAATTTTTTCATAGAAATCTATGAAGTCTACACCTAACACACCTTCTCGAAGTTCTCCCAACTCAATCATTATTATGATTTTGTGAGTTTTATTTTGTTTTTTGGCTTCTTTCGATAAAAGTTTAATAGTTTCAATTTGAGTGTTCATACTGATATCTGCATATTTTACAACACTTGATATTGAGCGTTTTGCAGGTGGTTTAATATAGATTGTTTCAATTTTCGGATTAATTAATTTAATCTCTTTCAAGTTTGACACACGAGAGTCGCATATTTGATTTATGTCAAATTTTAACAATTCCGTTAAATATTTTTTATTCCCACTTAACATTTTTGATACAATAGACCATTCTATGTCATTCTTTTTAAATAGAGTCTTAAGATAATTAAAGTTTGATTTTAATTTTTTTAAATCTAATGTTATAAAAGCCATTATTTTATGTGTTTTTAATTATTTTTCGTTTGATTTCTTTTGGCAAATGAGCCAATACTTCATAATTAAGTTCATCGCTAATATTACTAAAAGCGGATACTTTAATTTCTAAATCGTATTGCTTGCCAATTATTATTACTTCATCGCCTATTTTAGGCTCAGATATACGGGAAATATTTACCATAAACATATTCATATTCACAGTGCCAATTACGGCACATTGTTGTCCGTGAATAAGCACTTTCCCTTTATTGCTTAATGAGCGATTGTATCCGCCTGAATATCCAACAGGGACAAGTGCTACTTTGATATTAGATTGTGCAAGAAAAGACATTCCATAACCGATGAATTCTCCTGGTTTAACATCTTTTATTGACATTATTTTGCTTTTCCACGCCAAGATTCTTTGTAATGGATCTGTTTTTTTTTGTTTGTTTCGGATATAATACATAAAAGTTTCCGGGCTTGACCAAAAGCCATACTGCATTATACCAATTCTTACTAAATCCATTCTTGTTTCAGGATATACAAATGAAGCGGCTGAATTAGCAATATGTCTATATTGTGGGACAATACCATTTTCTTTAAGAATAAGCAACATTTTTTTGTATTTCTTTATTTGCTCTTTTATTCGTTTATAATTCGAAATACTTTCAGCACCTGCAAGATGAGTACAAAAACCTTTAACAATAAAATTTTGTGGATTTTTATTTATAATATCCAACAATATTGATAATTCTTTAAGATTTATGCCCAATCTGTTCATACCTGTTTCTACCTCAATATGAATTTTTGCTTTTACCTGATGTTTCTGTGAATAATGTAAAGCTTTTTGTAATCGGCTGATATTGAATACAAAAAATTCAAATCCCCTTTTAATAGTATCTTCCATATTTTTATTGGAAATCCAACCCATTATCATTATTGATGCCGGAGTTGACAGGCATTTTTGAACTTTTGCAGCTTCATTATAATCAAAAACCGAAAAGTGGTCTATTCCTTCATTTTCAAAAAGAGGAACAATTTGTTCTATTCCATGTCCATAGGCATTAGCTTTTACAACAGATGATATTTTTACATTTTTACAGAATTTCTTTCTCAAAAAATTTATGTTACTTTTTACAGCTTCTTTATTCAAAGTTATTATTGAAGAATTATTCATTAGTATATGTTTATTTTTTCATAAATATCATAAAAGATATTAATACCTGTTTCAATAATATCATCAGGAAAATCAAATTCCGGATTATGCAGTGCCGGTTGATTTACCCCGGAACCTAAACCAAAGAAGCCTGTTTTATATTTTTCTGAATAGTATCCAAAATCTTCTGACCATTTAAATGGTTTTTTTAAATGTTCAATTTTATAATTATTTTTTTCTGATACTTGTTCTATCAATGAAATACATTTATCGTTATTAATAGTAGCAGGAAAAATCTCATTATAGCGTATATTATAATCTAATTTTTCTTTTTTGCAAATGTTTTTTATTATCGCTTCTGATTTTTGGGTTAACAGTTCCATATCTTTATTCTCAAAAGCTCTGAGTGTAATTCCCATTTTAGCTTTACCTGCAGAAGTTCCAAAAGATATTTCACCCATTCTAATATAGATAAAACTTAGTAAACTAAGGTCTTTAAATTGCTTTTTGTCTTTTAATAAATTATTTAATTCACTAATGATTGAAGAAATTGCGATTGCCGGATTTATTCCATTTTCGGGTTCTGCGGCATGAGATGTTTTACCATTTAACTCAATTGTCATGCCTTTAGAAGCGGCTGCAAAACTTCCCTTTTTCAATATAATTTTATGTTTTTCTTTTCCGGGGATATTATGTAATGCAAAAATATACTCAGGTTTAATATTTTTAAATGCAGAGCTTTCAACAATATCCTTTGCTCCCTGTTCAATTTCCTCGGCAGGTTGGAAAAGTAAAACTACTTTACCTTTTTTCGGACGATTTTCTGCAATTTTTTGAGCAAGACCTGCAATAATAGCCATATGTCCGTCATGTCCACACGAATGAGCTATTCCTTTATTCACAGAACAATATGGTAGATCAGAAATCTCTATTATTGGTAGAGCATCCAGTTCAGCTCTAAACATCAATGTTTCTCCGGATTTTTTACTGTCGAAAACAAATGCTTTTCCTGTTTTACTTAGTGTAATAATTTCATTAGGCTTTAAAGTTTCAATAAAACAAGAAATCCTTTCTGAAGTTTTATATTCATTATTAGAAACTTCCGGGTATTGGTGTAATTTGTGTCTTAATAAAATTATATTTTTTTTTATCAGCATAATCCTTGTGATTTTTTTTTATAAGATAAAAACCTACACCAAGTATTGTGAATATATAAGTTTAAATATTGAATTGTCAATGATATACATATGTGTGCTTTTACTTATTTAATCGCATTTCTATATATTTACTGCTAAATCCAACTTTTTCATATAAAAATTTTGCTGGGTTTTCCGGCTCAACATGCAATGCAATGCTTCCTTCTGCCAAATCAATAGTTTTTTGCATTAACATTTTACCTATTCCTTCTCCTCTATGATTTTTGTGAGTTGCAATATAAACTAAGATATTTTCTGGAATATAATCTTTCATTCCGGTTTGATTAATTACTACTATACCCGATATTTCATTTTCTAAATATGACACCAAAATAAAGCCACCAAAAGAAGTTGTCTCTTTCAATGAGTAATTCATTGCTTTCTCAATATCTGACTTTGGGTCTCCATATTCTTGCAAGTTATCAAATAAGAAATCAATCAAGCTTTCCTTTTCTTTTAAATTTGGTTTGTTGCTTGTATTAAATACTTTTGTTTCAATCATAAAAATAATTTTTTTTAATGTTAATTAATAATTTTATAGTCTATAATAATAATATTTTTTAGATATGCAAATATTTTTTCCAAATGGTAGCTAACGTTAGTCCGTCAAAAACCGTCAAAATTTTCATTAATTTAATTAAAATTAAGCTATTTTAAGCAACTTTACGTAATTGAATAAAAATATTTTATGGAAATTGCTACAAAAAAAAAGATGGCTTATAATTGAGGTATTGAAGTTTAATAAGGTGTAATTTTGATAATAAATAAGAAAACAAAGCTTATAGGTGAGTTTGTAAGACGTTTAAGCCAAGAATACTTTTAACTTGAGTTCGATATAAGGATGTCATACAGAAAGTGTATAGTAGGTAAGATTTTGGATATAAAATCTGAAGTAATAATGGATTCTTTCAAAGGGTTTATATTCTAAAGATTGCCTGCTATACACTTTCCCTTTGGGCTTTAGCGAGGCTTCTATATACTGCTTCGTATTTTTTTGAATTAACCCGTTAGTACTGCAAAAATACGACTTGTCTATAAAAGCCTCGCTTAAAGCTGTATATATTCCTTATATCGAATTCAGGTTATTATTTTAGCTATTTCTTATGTGCCTAATTCAATAAAGTTTTTTAAAGATACTAATCAGTAGTAATTTTTTTATCGATAATTTTATTAATCAGCATATCTGAAAACAATAATATCCATCCTGATATTATTGTTATTGGAATTATAATTGGAGTTTTATTTAAAAATGAGAAATCAATATTTGAGAATAGGTTTGAATAAATATTACAAATCTCAACTAATAAATTATTATAAGGAGAATTGAAATATGATGAAGGTAAACTTAATAATACAATTAATAACGATATAACAGAAAATATGATTATTGTAAAAGCTTTTTTTGAGATAATAGGTTTGTAAATAATTGATTTGTTTTTTTTCTGAACAATTATTTTTTTCATAAATTTTTCAGTAAAATCAACAGAAGGTTCTTCAATCAGCTGTTTTTTAAGTAAGTCCCTTGTAATATGTATTGACTTCTTGCTCATTTGTTTATAAATTTATATTATTCCCATAATTTTTAATTCCTAATTCTTAACTCCTCATACATTTTTTTTCTCGCCCTATGTAATATTACCTTAACATTTGAGCTCGAAAAATTGGTTATTTCAGTAATCTCATTAATCGATTTTTCAGCTAAATAATAAAAAGTAATTATTAATTTCTCGTTTTCTGAAAGTTTGTCAATTGCCGAATTAATAATTTTTTTTTGATGTTCTTCATCAAATTTTACCAGAACGTTGTCAATGTCTTCAATATTTATATTTTCAATATCTTTATCAATCAGTTGATTTACTACCGATTTTTTTTTATTTTCTCTAATTTTTGAAATTGCAGTGTTATAAACAATTTTATATAACCAAGTTGAAAATTTCGATTTATGATTAAACCGTTTTAATGAATTATAAGCTTTTAAAAATGCATCTTGTGTAATTTCTTCAGCATCTTCTCGGTTGTTTACAACTCTATAAGCAATAGAAAAAGCCATATTCTTATATTGATCTACAATATAAGAATATGCTGAAACATCGCCCTTTATTACTTTTGATAAGTAATGGTTTATCATTTATTTCTTATCTTTATTTTTT
>JAGLDO010000216.1 GCA_023145555.1 Bacteroidales bacterium | reverse complement strand
AACTTAAACAGATTGCCTAATCCTTTGATGTTAGTTAATACCCTGTCATTACAAGAAGCAAAGACATCAACAGAGATTGAGAATATATTTACAACAGAAGATGAATTATATAAGGCAATATCAGATACAAAACAAAATGAAAATTCTAATCCTGCAACAAGAGAAGTTTTAAAATATAGGGAAGCTTTATGGGCGGGTTATAAGACTTTGCAAGATAATTCTATAATAAACAAGACATTAATAATTCAGATTTTTAATCAAATAAAAGAAACTAATTCTGAATATAGACCACCACAAGCAAATATTGTTATAAAACGAGGGCAAAGTGAATTAAGACACGGAGAAATTATATATACACCACCTCGAAATGAGAAAGTTATTGAAATTTTAATGAATAATTTAATAGATTTCTTAAATGATGATATAAATTATCCTTTTGATCCATTATTAAAAATGTGTATAGCACATTATCAATTTGAAGCAATTCACCCATTTCAAGATGGTAACGGGCGAACAGGAAGGATACTTAATTTGTTGTATTTGGTTAGTAAAAATTTATTATCACAACCAATTTTATATATATCGAAATATATTATTTTAAATAAAGATGATTATTACTTTAAACTAAGTGATGTTACTCAAAGAAATGCTTGGGAAGAATGGATTATTTATATGTTAGATGCTATTGAGAAAACATCATTAATAACAAATGAAAAGATAAATGATATTCTTGCACAGATGCAGGAAACTTATAAATATGCAAAGAATAAAATAAAATGGTATAACAAAGATGTAAATGAAGTAATTTTTAGTCAACCGTATATAAAACCTAAAACAATAGGGCAAATAATAAAAAAGACATCACGAACAACACTTACAAAATATATGAATGAACTTGTGGAAAATAAAATACTAAGACCAAAAAGACTAGGAAGTGAAATATACTATCTTAACGATGACTTATTGAGAATAATTGAAGAATAACAAAACCTAATAAGGCATCATATACCATGTGGGCTAAACTGCAATTTATGAGTTTGTTACTTTTTGTTAATTTTACAGTAAAAAGAAACGTCAGAAGCTATGAAATCAACATGGTGCATATGCTTACCGTTAAAACAAATCCCGAATATTCGGGATTTATTTTATTACGAAATATCTTAAGACAATTTTGTCCCTATTAAATGCATAAACTCTTGTCGAGTTGAATTGCTTTTAAGAAATTCGCCTGTAAAAGCAGATGTTGTTGTTACAGAATTTTGTTTTTGTACACCACGCATTTGCATACATAAATGTTGTGCTTCAATAACAACTGCTACACCAATAGGATTTAAAGTGTTTTGAATACAATCTCTTATTTCATAGGTCATACGTTCTTGAATTTGTAAACGACGTGCATAAGCCTCAACTACTCTGGCAATTTTACTCAAGCCAGTGATGTAACCGTTAGGAATATATGCAACATGAGCTTTGCCAACAAATGGGATAATATGATGTTCACATAATGAGTAGATTTCAATATCTTTAACAATGACCATCTGCTTATAATCTTCTTTAAACATTGCAGATTTTATTATTTCTTCCGGATTGGTATTATAACCCTGGGTTAAGAATTGCATTGCTTTAGCTACACGTAACGGAGTTTTTAATAATCCTTCTCTTTCTGGTTTTTCTCCTATTAAAGATAAAACTTCTTTATATAACTCAGTTAATCTTTCGGTTGTCTTATCGTCCCATCTTTCAACTTTTGTATAGCCACTGCCGTTGTTAATGCCGGCTCCATTATTTATTATTTCCATTTATTTATGTTTTTGTAATTATTTCATTTTCTGTTTCACGCAAAGACGTAATACTTTTATTTTTGCATTAGGTTGATATTAGTCCACGAATTACACAAATTTTTTCTGATAATAAAATTCAATCATAAATCATAAATCTAAAATCTTTATTATTTGTGTTTATTTCCATAATATTCAATAAAATTATTTTCTGTTTCTACTAATTTAATACAGTATAACTCAACTCCTAATTCGACTATTTTTGGTTCTATTTTGTCCCAAATAGCTATTACAATATTTTCTGAAGTAACTATTTTATTTTTTAAAAAATCAACATCTGTATTTAAGTTTTTATGGTCGAGTTTTTCAATAATGTTTTGTTTTACAATACGACTTAGTTCTTTTAAATTTACAACAAATCCGGTTTCTTCATTAACAGTTCCTTGCACAGTAATAAATAATTCGTAATTATGTCCATGTAAATTACAGCATTTACCAAAGATTTCGAAATTTTTTTCTTTAGACCATTCTTCTCTAAAAAGCTTATGTGCACTATTGAATCGTTCTCTTCGAGTAATTAACATGTTTTTAAATTTGAGTTTACAAATGTATTTAGTTTTTCAATAATAAATAATAAAAAAACAAAAATTTTATCTAAAAAGCTATTATATTTGGTTTGTTAAAAAATCTATTATTTTGGAAATATTAATAATATCAGCAACAAAAAAGGAAATTGATCCATTGTTAAATAATTTGATTGTAAATAAAACGTCATCAAATTTTTTTAAGTGTAAATATAATAATTTTTTTGTTGATGTTTTGATTACAGGAGTAGGTATTCCGTCAACTGTTTATTATTTGGCTAAATCTGTTAATAAAAATTACGATTTAGTTATTAATGCAGGGATTTGTGGTAGTTTCTCAAATAATCTCGAAATAGGCCAAGTTGTAAATGTTGTAAGTGAGAAATTTTCAGATATTGGTATTGAGAATAATAATAATTTTTTAACAATTTTTGAGGCAGGATTAATTGATTGTAACGAGAAGCCTTTTATTAATGGAGTTCTGGTAAATGATTTTAAGCATCCTCAAATAAATGAATTAGAAAAAACAGATGCAATTACAGTAAATATTGTTCACGGTAATGATAAAAACATCAGTAAAGTTAAACAAAAATTTAATCCTGATATTGAAACAATGGAAGGTGCTGCTGTTTTTTATGTTTGTTTATTAGAAAAAGTATCTTTTATTGAAATTAGAGCTGTTTCAAATTACGTTGAAATGAGAAATAAAGATAATTGGAACATTCCTTTAGCTGTGAATAATCTTAATAAGGTATTATTTGATTTTATTAAAGATTTTAATAAACAATAATGAAATTAAAACTTGGAATATCAACATGCCCTAACGATACTTTTATGTTCGATGCGTTGCTTCATAACAAAATTGATACAGAAGGATTGTCTTTTGATTTGTTTATGGCAGATGTTGAAGAATTAAACAAGAGGGCTTTAAATAAGAGTCTAGATGTTACAAAACTAAGTTATCATGCTTATTGTTATTTGTCAGGCAATTATGTTTTGTTAGATTCCGGAAGTGCTTTAGGTTATAAAAATGGGCCATTATTAATAAGTAAGCATAAAGTTTATCCTGATGAGATAGATAGTTTAAAAATAGCTATACCCGGCAAACTGACTACTGCCAATTTGCTTTTGAGTATTGCTTATCCAATGGCACAAAATAAATCGGAGTATATTTTTTCAGATATTGAAGATGTTGTTTTAAGCAATGAATGTGATGCAGGATTAATTATTCACGAAAATAGATTTACCTATCAGGGAAAAGGATTAAAAAAAGTTATTGACTTGGGCGAATATTGGGAGCAAAAAACAAAATTACCAATACCTCTTGGAGCAATTGCTGTTAAAAGGGAATTATCAGAAGA
Organism: Bacteroidales bacterium; assembly: GCA_023145555.1. GTDB lineage: Bacteria > Bacteroidota > Bacteroidia > Bacteroidales > B39-G9 > B39-G9. Next base: position 600 of record JAGLDO010000216.1, on the reverse strand, counting down.
TATTCAGCAAAAATTAAATCGCGTACTTCGAAAAAGTATTGAATATGCATTTGAAAATCCAAACTCGAGTTATGATTTTGTAAAGCTACATGCACAAGAAATGGAAAAGGATGTTGTGTATAAACATATTAATCTTTATGTTAACAATTTTTCTGTTAATTTAGGTGATGAAGGTAAACAATCGATTAATGAATTGTTTAGCAAGGCTCAGGAATTAAATATTATTCCAAAAATTAATAATCAAATTTTTATTAACAAATAGTTATAAAAATAGGTATTTTTGTACTTTATAAATAATCAAAAATTTGAATTATGATTGTTGTAACAGGAGCAGCCGGTTTTATTGGAAGCAACTTAGTAAAAAAACTTAATAACGAGGGATACCGCGATATTGTTTTAGTAGATGATTTTTCAAATAATGAAAAAAATAAGAATTTTAAAAACAAGATTTACTCTCAAAAAGTTGAGCGAACAGTTTTTTTTGATTGGTTAGATGAGAATCAAAAATTTGTAGAGTTTATTTTTCATATGGGAGCGAGGTCTGCAACAACAGGTTTCGAAAAATCAGTTTATGATGAGTTGAATTTTAATTACTCTAAA
>JAGLDO010000215.1 GCA_023145555.1 Bacteroidales bacterium | reverse complement strand
AGAATGGCTTCAGTTATTTTGCATTCTTATAATCAGATAAAAAAAACAGGAAAAATGAAGATGTTTCGTTCTCACAATCCTAATTTTAAAGATGGAGAACAGTCACGTGATTTTGTTTATGTAAAAGATTTATCTGAAATAATGTTCTTTTTAATGAATCATCGTAAAGATTCCGGCCTTTATAATGTTGGAACCGGCAAAGCTCGTACTTTTTACGATTTAGTAAGCAATACATTTAAAGCAATGGGAGTAAAAGAAAATATTGAATTTATTGACACTCCAGAAGATATTCGTGATAAGTACCAGTATTTTACACAAGCCAAGATGGAAAAATTATTGTCGATTGGTTATGACCGAGGATTTTATTCGCTTGAAGAAGGTGTTTCCGACTATGTGAAAAATTATTTAATGAAGGATGTTTATTATTAGTGGATGCTGATATTGTTCAGTGATATAAAAAATTATAAGTTTGAGTCCATTCCAAAAGTAGAAAAAGTACGTTATTGCGAGGAACGAAGCAATCTATAGTTTTGTCTGCTCTTTCAGATTTTTAATCCGAAAGCATTAATATTCAGCTTGTTAATTCGGGATTACAAATCCAGAACAGCAGGGATTTAAGTTAAATGATTTTTAGATTATCTTATTTTACCGGTATAGTAAAAATAAAACGACTTCCTTTTCCTAATTCGCTTTCAACCCAAATTTTACCACTGTTTTTCTCTACAAATTCTTTGCAAAGAACTAAGCCTAATCCTGTTCCCATTTCACCGGCTGTTCCCACTGTTGATTGATTTGTGCTTAAGCCAAATATTTTATTTTTTGTTTCTTCATTCATTCCTACACCATTATCTTCAATTGTTATTTTAATGTCATTTTCTGACAAAAAAGCTGATAGATTGACCTTGCCGTTTCTATTTGTAAATTTTAAAGCGTTTGTTATTAAGTTATGTATAACACTTGTGAGCATGTTTTTGTCAGCCTTAACATCTATATCCTTATCTAAAAAATAATTTAGAGATATTTCTTTTCTCATTGCTGTTTCTTGGTGTAAATCAATTATATTTTGAAAAAGTGTTTTTAAGGAGATTAATTCGGGATTAAACTGTATTGTACCACGTTGAGAATTTGCCCAAAGTAAAAGGTTTTCTAGTAGTTCAAAAGTGTTTTTTGCGCTTTTTGTTATATTTTCAATATATTTTTCTCTTGTTTTTTCATCAAGGTCTTTATGTTTTAATAATAACAATTCTGAAAATCCCATTATTGCATTAAAAGGACTTTTTAGGTCATGTGCAATAATTGAAAAAAATTTGTCTTTTGTGGCACTTAACTCTTCTGCTTGCTTTTTTGCTGTTTTAAGTTCTTGTTCTGTTTCTTTTTGTTTAGTAATATCTTCTTTAATAGAGATGTAATTAACAATTTTACCACGCTCATTTTTAATTGGTGAGATTATTGCTTTTTCAATAAATATTTCGTTATTTTTTTTCTTATTGATAAACTCGCCTGTCCAAATTTTTTCTGAAGTTATTGTTTTCCATAAATAGACATAAGTTTCAAGAGGCGTTTTTCCCGATTTTAAAAATCTGGGATTTAAACCAATTACTTCTTTTGTAGTATAGCCGGTTAATTTTTCAAAATAAGGATTAGCATATTCAATTTTTCCTTCCAAATCTGTAATAACAATTGTTAACGGACTTTGTTCTATTGCTGTTGAGAGTTTGTTTATTTCTTGTAAGTATTTTTTTCGTTTAGTAATATTGCGCATTATTCCTTCAACACCAATTGGGTTGCCTTCTTCATTTCTCATAATTTTTGAGTTTATCTCAAAATTTACAGGATTACTGTTTTTGTGTTTTAAAAGCACTTCATAATTTTCAACTTTTCCTTCTTTTTGAATTTCAGAGAGGAATTTTTTTCTGTCATTCGGATTGTAATAAATTGTTTCAGCAACATTTTTACCTAACATTTCATCTACACTATTATAGCCTAATTCTTTTGCTCCGGAAGGACTTGCAAATATTAAATTTTGTTTATTATCAGTTTGATAATAAACATCCATCATATTATTTAAAATATTTCTGTATTTTTTTTCACTTT
>JAGLDO010000214.1 GCA_023145555.1 Bacteroidales bacterium | reverse complement strand
GGATTAAAAATTAAAAAACTTATATTGATGTAGCATCTTAACAATATAATTTACAAATAAATTTAGCCCGAAAGATGAATATATTTTTCGGGTTAATTGTTTTTATTTATAAGTCTTATGCCTTCTCTTACACTCAATTTATCCAACTCTGTTTTGTTCACAAAGTCAATTACCCATTTTGGATTTACTCTGCTGTAACTTCTTAAAATCCAGCCAATTGATTTGTTAATAAAAAATTCGTCAGAGCCTAAAAGAGAATTAATAATAAATGACAATAATTCTTTGTCTAATGCTTCTTTGTAATTTAATTGAAACAAAACACAAGTTCGTTGAAGCCAAATATTATTAGAAGAAAGCCATTTATTAATATATTTATTTTTCTGAAAAGGATAGATTTTAAAATATTCACCAACTAGTTTAGAAGAAATTAAGTCAACTGTGTCCCACCATGATTTGTGAGTAATCATAAACTCAAGAATTTTAATGTCGTCTTTCTCAAATTTTTTACGATATTGAAACAGAAGTTCTTGTGTAAAATATTGATATTCTCTTTGCGGCTTTGCCCAAAGTTTTTTTACAATTTTTTCTAAATCACTTTTTTTTGGCAAAACATCAGATTCGAAAAATGGTTTTTGAATTTTTCGTCTTAGGGGAGTTTTTATGCCATAAAAATCAAATTGATTTTTTAAATATGCTTTTTGTTGAATTGCTATTTCATTGTTTGCAATTTTTTTAAATTCAATTTCTAAAGTTTTTATGTATTCTTCCATTTTTTTATTTTATAATTTAGTATAATATATTAAACTTAATTCAAAAAAAAATATAATTTCTGAAAAAAAAATATTGCAATGAACAATAGTCTAGTCGTTTTATATTGATTTATAGTGTCTATTTATGTTTTCATCATAAAAACAACAATGTTTAAAAAAGTGCTATAAAACAATACTAAATAATGACAAAAACCATTGTTTATTTATTTAATAAGTTATAAGTTTATCCATAAATTAAAGCATAAAAAATTAACATATAACATTAGTGTAAAATCCCTTATAAACTAACAGTTTAATTAAAAAGGAAAGATGGAGAAGGGGCATCCAACCTTTTAATAAAATTATTTAATGATGAAAAAAGCATTAATTTTAGGTGCAGGAATGGTTGTCAAACCAATGGTTCATTATCTATTAGATAACGGTATTCAAGTTACCATAGCATCACGAACAAAATCTAAAGCAGAAGCAATGATAAAAGGTCGTGAGCATGGCACAGCATTGGCATGGACTGTTGATGATGAAGACACTTTAGATAAATTAGTTTATGGACATGATATTGCAATAAGTTTATTGCCATATGCATATCATCCAATGGTTGCAAAATATTGTATTAAACACAAAAAACCTTTGGTTACAACATCATATGTTCAACCTAAAATGTCAGCATTAGACGATGAAGCAAAAAAAGCAGGTGTCCTTCTATTGAATGAAATAGGTTTAGACCCGGGTATTGACCATATGTCAGCAATGAGAATTATTGATACCGTTCATAATAAAGGCGGGGAAATAAAAGAATTCTATTCTCTATGTGGTGCTTTACCTGCTCCTGAAGCAGCAACAAATCCATTCAAATATAAATTTTCGTGGAGTCCAAAAGGAGTTGTAATGGCTGGTAATAACGATGCTAAATATCTTAAGCACGGTAAAATAACAGACGTACCTACCAAAAACTTGTTTAAAGATATTTTTAATCTTGATTTTCCTTCTGTTGGGGAACTTCAGGTTTACCCTAACAGAGATTCTCTTCCATATATCGACACTTATGGTATTCCCGAGACATCAACAATATTAAGAGGTACATTTAGGTATATTGGATGGTGTGAATCTTTAGATGCAATGAAAGCTCTTGGTTTAATCACAAACGACAAAAAAGATTTTACCGAAAAAACTTATGCTGAAATGGTAGCAATATTAATAGGTGCAAAAGATGCTTCTGATATTAGACAAAAAGCTGCTGATTATCTTAAAATAGATAAAGCTGCTTATGCTTTAGACACTATCGAATGGTTAGGTGTATTTGATGATAAACCTATGAACAGAAAAGAGGATACTCCTTTTGAAATTACTTCTGACTTAATGATAGAAAAAATGCCTCTTGGTGGTGACGAAAGAGATATGTGTATTATGCAACACATCTTTTTAGCTGAGTATGCTGATGGCAAACAAGAAGTTATTAAATCAAGATTAGTTGATTTTGGAACATTAAATACAGATACAGCAATTGCTCGTACTGTTGCTTTACCTGCTTCTGTTGCTGTTAAAATGATTCTTGAAGGTAAAATTACAGAAACAGGTGTTCATATTCCTGTAATTCCCGGAATTTATAATCCTGTTCTTGATGCTCTTGAAGAAATGAATATTAAGATGATTGAAGAATACGGTTTACCTGTTAGTGAAAATATCTAAAACATCAAATCTGCCGGATTTTCAAAATCCGGCAGATTTATAGATTTGATTTAAGATTTAAAAATTGAATATAAAAATACGTTGAAAAGTTTTGCGAGCGTTTTTAAGTATTTTTTCAATAAAACCACCACGCTTAGCCGAAGTTAAAAAGCCAAATAAAAATCTTTTGTCAATTCTTTATATTCTTTTGTATAATCGTGTCGTTTGCTTTTTTCAATTATTAAGACATTTTCTTCATATTTTATTTTTTCCCGTCTTAATTCAATTAAAGCTCTTTTTGGTTTTTTTTCGGGAGTTGGCTTTACTTTTAAAATTTTGGTGCAATAAAAGCCGTAATTTTCAGCTAATTTAATAAACCCTTGTGTTTGCTCGTATGGTAAAATTAAGCAAAAAACACCTTCTTTGGTTAATAATTTGTCAACACCTGCGAGCAAATCGCTGTGAGTTAGTAAATTATTATGACGCGCATTTGTTCTTTCAGGAGTATTTGCCTTTAAAGAATTTATAAAATAGGGAGGATTAGTTACAATTAAATTATATAAATTTGATTTGTTTTTATTAAATTCTTGAAAAGAAATGTTAAAAATATTGATTCTATTTCCCCAATCTGAATTTAAAATATTTTCTTTTGCTTGAGAAAATGAATTATTATCAATTTCTATAGCATCAATAACAGCTTTTGACCTTTGTGCCATCATTAAACTTATTAAACCTGAGCCTGTTCCAATATCAAGAATTCTTTTTTTATCGATACAATCAACCCATGCTCCAATAAGAACACCATCTGTACCAACTTTCATGGCACAATTATTTTGATTAATAATAAACTTCTTAAATTTAAAATATTGATTAGCCATTAAAAAAAAAGTGTTTTATATAAATATTGAAACATTAAATTAGAACAAACGTAATACATACAACATAAAAAAAGTATTTTTAATTAAAATTTTTTTTATATTTTTGCAAATTAAAATTTTAATATGATTATATATTTAATAAAAGGTTTAATTTTAGGTATTGCAGTTTCTGCACCAATGGGACCAATTGGCGTTTTATGTGTACAAAAAACAGTTAATAAAGGAAAAACATTAGGCTTTTATTCGGGATTAGGTGCAGCCACGGCTGATACTTTTTATGCAATAGTTACTGCATTTGGGCTTACTTATATAACTAATTTTTTGCTCAGACATCAATTATATTTTGAAATTATAGGTATATCTGTACTTTTAGCTTTAGGATTAAAAATGTTTTTCTCAAATCCTGTTAAACAATATAAGATTAATCAACGAAAACAAAAAAAAGGAATTTTTGGTGATTATATTTCAACATTTTTTCTCACTATTTCAAACCCATTAACTGTAATTTTTTATGGAACTGCTTATGCAGCTTTAGGTTTAATAGGCGATAGTGGTAGCGAAGGCTCTTCTTATTTATTAATTGCCGGAATATTTCTTGGTGCAACTCTTTGGTGGTATTTCTTAACATCAGTAGTTAATGTCTATAGGCACAAATTCAGATTAAAAGTTATTTGGCATATTAATAGGGCTTCAGGCATAGCTATTATTGCTCTTTCGTGTATTGCAATATTTCAATTCTTTATAAAATAGAACTAATTTAAAATTACCCCGTCTTTTATAGTAAGTATCCTGTCTGACATTTCAGATAATTCTTTATTATGAGTAACAATAACAATTGTTTGATTATACTCATCTCGCAAAGAAAAAAATAAATTATGTAATTCTTTTTTATTTTTACTGTCTAAATTTCCTGACGGCTCATCAGCTAATATTACTGATGGGTTATTAATTATTGCTCTTGCAACAGCAACACGTTGTTGCTCACCTCCGGATAATTCACTTGGTTTGTGATACAATCTATTATCTAAGCTTAAAAAATGAAGTATATCTTTAGCTTTATCCTCTGCTTCTTTTTTAGAAATATTAGAGATAAACGCGGGAATACAAACATTTTCCAATGCTGTGAATTCGGGTAATAATTGATGAAACTGAAACACAAAACCAATATTTGTATTTCGAAATTTTGCTAATTTCTTTTCTGTTAAAGAAGCAATATCAATATTATTAATAAATATATTGCCTGAGTTTGGTTTTAAAAGAGTTCCAACTACTTGTAATAAGGTAGTTTTTCCGGCACCACTTGCTCCAACAATTGAAACAATCTCTCCTTTTTTAATATTAATATCAATACCTTTTAACACTTCAAGGCTACCAAATGATTTTTTTATTTTTTCAATCTTAATCAAAATAATCTATAATTAATAATTTACAACTTATAACAATTTTTAGAAAAAAAACTATCTACCCAATTATCACAAAATAAATATAAACAAAATAAACCAATAAAAGTATAAAACCTTTAAAACGCGTTAACACAGATTTGTTTAAAGGAAGTAAACACAGGAAAAGGATTATTGAAATTCCAAACATCCAGTAAAAATCATGTTCCATAACTTTAAAAGATATATTAATATTTTTTAAAATTGATGTCATCCCCAGAACTCCAAGAATATCAACAATATTTGAGCCAATAATTGTTCCAATTGAAATATCTGTTTGCTTTCTCACAGCTGCTATTAGAGCGGTTGCCA
>JAGLDO010000213.1 GCA_023145555.1 Bacteroidales bacterium | reverse complement strand
GTTCATATTTAACTATTTATCATTTCTTAAGATTTGTTTATTTGTTATATCCGTCTATTTGTTTATTCTTTTTGATATTTTCAGATAATCGAATAAACAAATCAACAGATACTCAAAATCTTAAAGAGCAAAAAAATCATTTATTCACTTCGTTTGTTACTCACTACTTTCGTGAGAACACTTCGTTTAGTTCATGAGACAGTTCCTTATGTATTAAAAAAAAACCATAGATGTTTCATATATTTATATTTATTATAATAACAATAAGTAAACGCAAATAATTATCATTAATTATGCCAACAGTTGTAAAATATAGATTTTTAATAGGTTATAAAATAATAGCTTGAGTAATAAACGGATTTGTGTTCGGAATTGTAACAAAAAGTGTTCGGAATTGAACAAAAAAAACGTCAAACCAAATGGCTTGACGCTTTATAAATAATAGATATTTATTTTTTATTCTACAATTTCCAGTAATTCAACTTCAAACATCAAAACACTGTTAGGTTGAATAATAGAACCGCGAGGAGCATTTGCACCATAAGCTAATTCAGAAGGAATAAACAACTTGTACTTACTACCAACAGGCATTAATTGTAAAGCTTCTGTCCATCCTTTAATAACCTGACTTACTCCAAAAACAGCAGGTTCATTTCTGTCGTAAGAACTGTCGAAAACCTCGTTGTTTGTTAAAAATCCTTTATAATGAACTTTTACTTTGCTTTCTGCATTTGGTTTTGGTCCATCACCTTTTTCTAAAACAATATACTGCAAACCGCTTTCGGTAGTTACAACACCATCTTTATCTTTGTTATCCGCTAAAAAACTTTCTCCTTCTTCCTGATTTTTTTGAACTTGAGCATAGTATAATTCTCTAAAAAATCCCATTCTTAAATCTTCAGCTTTTTTAAGATCAAATTTTAATTCTTCGCTATTTATAGTAGCATTTAAACCGGCAGTAAGAGCATTTAGGTTTATTTCTTCCATGCCTCTGTTTTGTAAATCGGCAGCAATACTTAAACCAATAGCATAACATACAGAATCGTAATTATTTACAAGTTCTGCGTTTGATGAAAAGCCAGAGCCATTTTCGCCTGTTTGACTGCAACTTGTAAATACAGCTCCAATAAGAGTAACTAATACAATAGATTTTAATAATTTCATGTGTTTATAATTTTATAATTAAGCAACAAAGATGTGAAAAAAAGTATAAATATGTTTTTTATATGTTAAAATATTCAGACTTTTCAACTTTGCGCCAAATGGTTATTTAATTAATCTTCAATAATTACAATTTTTTCAATTTTATCACCCTGACTAATTGTGTCAATGATTTCTAGACCTTCGTAAACTTTACCAAAAACGGTATGTTGTTTGTCAAGGTGCGCAGTATTTTGTCTGCTATGACAAATAAAAAATTGAGAGCCTCCGGTATCTCTGCCGGCGTGAGCCATTGACAAAACACCTTTGTCGTGATGTTGATTATCACCATCAAGTTCACATTTTATTGTGTATCCGGGACCACCGGCACCGGTTCCGTCAGGACATCCGCCTTGAACAACAAAATTTGGAATCACTCTATGAAAAGTAAGCCCGTCGTAAAAGCCCTCTTTAGAAAGTTTCACAAAGTTAGCAACGTTTATCGGCGCATCTTTTTCAAAAAAGTTCACCTTCATTAATCCCTTTTCAGTATGAATTTCTGCTTGCATAATGTATATAAATTAAGTCATTAATATTTGCATTTTCTATTATAACTAATAAATTTTTTTGCAAAGATATACATACTTATATTATGTAAAAAGCAAAATTGAAATTCATGTTGATTTTATGTTGGTTTATTTTTAATATTTGAGTATAAAGGGA
>JAGLDO010000212.1 GCA_023145555.1 Bacteroidales bacterium | reverse complement strand
CTTCTGTAAACATTGCAGAAATATGCATTGCATGAAAATTGAATTGCATGAATTAAATCTAAAGGTGATGGGTGAATATGACAACGAATAGTTGTCCTGCCTGAGTGATAACCTCCATGACAAGAGTATTGAGTACTTTTATAAAGAACTTTTTCTTGTAAACCGATAAGTGCTGTAATTATTTTAAATGTTGAACCGGGAGGATATTTTGCCATTATAGCTCTGTTAAATAGTGGTTTTAAAGTGTCTTTAAGTAACTTTAAGTAATTTTCCGTTCTTATTCTACCAACTAATAAATCAGGATTATATGAAGGGCTTGTAACCATGGTTAATATTTCACCGGTTGATGGTTCAATAGCAACAATACTTCCTTTTTTATTTTGCATCAGTTTTTCACCATATTCTTGCAAGTTTGCATCTAATGTTGTTGTTATGTTTGCCCCGGCAATAGCAGTTGTATCGTATTTCCCATTTTTATATTTTCCTTTTATCCTGTTATGAACGTCAACAAGAAATATTTGGACTCCTTTTCTGCCTCTTAGTTCTTTTTCAAATGACTTTTCTATTCCACTAATACCTATATAATCACCTAGTTTATAGTAAGATTTTTTTTTTGTCACCTCAGCGTCAACTTCACCTACATAACCCAAAGCGTGAGCTGCAATTTTTTTTGGATATTTCCTTAGCGTCCTTGTTTGAACAAAAAAACCATCAAATTTATAGAGTTTTTCTTGTAGTTTAGCATAAGTAACTGATGACATCTGTTTTAAAAAAAGAGATGGTTTGAAATATGAATAATGTTTTGCCTTATTTATTTTTTCGATTAATTGTTGCTTCGAAATATTAATTATATTACAAAAGTCGGTTGTATCGAAAGCATCAAGTTGACGCGGAACTATCATTAAATCGTAAGCTGCTTGGTTATAAACAAGTAATTCTCCATTCCTGTCATATATTAATCCTCTTGCCGGATATTGTGTAATATATCTTAAAACATTATTACTAGCTGATATTTTGTATGATGTGTCAACAACTTGTAAAGCAAATAAGCGAATTATATATATTAAGCTAATAATTATAAATAGTATTTGAATAAAATATTTTCTTTGCTTAAAAATATCCATTTATTATTTTGATTTTTAAAATTTAGATCTGTCAACCTCACGGCAATAAGAATACAGAAAAATATAAAAGTAACAAGTATTAAGTAAAAGAGCAACAATTAACAATTTAGATTTCATAGTATAAAAATAATTTTTGTGTTAATTCGTGAAATTATTGTTTAATAAATTAACAGTGGTGCAATTTTATACCTTTTTTCTGTAAATAATATATTGACTAAAAATAATGAGAATAATTGTAAATATTGAACTTAATAGTGCTCTTGATAATGTATATAAGAATCCTGAAAAGGTAAAAACTTCAATATAAAATAAGAAAAGATGATGTGCAAAAATTAAAATTATTGAGTATTTAAGAAACCAATTAAATCCATAGTAATAGATACGTGGCAATGAGCCTGATTCATATCCTTCACGAGGTGCAATATATTGTAAAATATGTGGACGCAAAAAAGCCATAAATACACAAGCAGCTGCATGCATGCCAATAGTGTTAGAAAAAATATCAATTGTTAAACCCAATAAAAATGCTGATAGCATTAAAAGCCCCTTTGGTGTTTCAAAAGGTAGTAATAAAATAAATAATACATAAAAATAAGGATTGATATAACCACTAAATTGAATATTATTAAAAACTACTATTTGTAGAATAACTAATATTATGAACCTCCATATGTTTCTTGATATTAATTTAATCATTCTCTGATGTTTTTTCTAAATCTTTTTGTTCTTGTTTTAGTAAATTCCCTACTACATAAACATATGAAAGCTTTTTAAAATCTGTCGATAATTTTACTGTAATTAAATAGAAATTACCTCCTTTTTCGTGTTTAAAATCAGATATTGTACCAATTAATTTCCCTTTTGGAAATATTGAGGAGTATCCACTGGTTATTATCGTATCTCCAATATTTATATTTACATGATTAGGAATATCTTTTAAAGTAGTTTCTCTGTAATTTTTCCCATCCCAAATTAAAGAACCAAAGTATTCATTTTTTTTAATCATTGCACTAATATGCACATTTGTGTTCAAAATTGATATTATTGATGCATAGTTGTTCGACACATTTTTTACTATTCCAACAATACCTGTGGGTGATATTACAGCCATTTCTTTAGAAACGCCTTGTTTTTTTCCTTTGTCTATTGTTAAATAATTATTTTGTCGGTTAACAGAGTTATTAATAACATGAGCCGATGTTGTAATATATTGTTGAAAATAAGTAGAATCGTAAATTTCAAGCAAAGAAATTTTGTTTGACTTATAAGATGCCTTTAAACTATTATAAAGCTGTGTATTCTCTGTAGAAAGCTTTTCGTTTTTTTGTTTTAAATCAAGATATGATGTAAAATTCGATATTCTTTTATAAATATTTCCTGAGATAAAATTGGAAGAGTTAAGAAATGAAGATTTTTGATAATTATTATTTTCAATAACAAGAAATACTGAAAAAAATTCAAATGCAAGGAATAGTATAAAGTAATAATATTTTAATAAAAATTTAATTAATGTCCTCATTTATAACAAGTAAAAAATATTCAAACAAATCATCAAGCATTTATTAATTTCGTATAAATTATAATTCTTTATGTGTAAACAATTCTTTTTGTTCGTTAAATTATTCACAATCAATTAATTGTACTCATTTAGTAATTAAAATATTTAATTACCAAATGAGATTAAACAATTACAAGTAAAAGAACACAAATTAAATTTACAATAAATAAAAAACAAACTATCTCATTAAAAATTGAAATTTATCAACATTTTTAAGAGCAATACCAGTACCTCTTGCAACAGCATGAAGAGGATCTTCAGCTATGTGAAATTTTATTTTTGTTTTTGAGCTAAGTCTTTTGTCTAAACCTCTTAGTAAGGCTCCTCCACCGGTAAGATAAATTCCATTTTTTAAAACATCTGCATATAATTCAGGAGGTGTTTGTTCTAAAGTAGATAAAATAGCGGCTTCAACTTTATTAAGAGATCTATCTAAACAGTGTGCTATTTCCTGATAAGAAACAGGAATTTCAATTGGAAGAGCAGTCATTTGATGAGGACCGCTAACAATGTAATCAGATGGTGGATTTTCAATATCTGTTAAAGCTGATCCAACATTAATTTTAACATTTTCGGCTGTTCGTTCTCCAATTTTTATGTTATGTTGATGCCTCATATATTCTTTAATATCAGCAGTAAAATCATCACCTGCAATACGGATTGATTTATTGCTAACAATACCACCTAACGAAATAACTGCAATTTCAGTTGTTCCTCCACCTATATCAACAACCATATTTCCTTCAGGAGCTTCAACATCAATACCCAAACCTAATGCCGCTGCCATTGGTTCGTAAATAAGATAAACTTCTCTACCTCCTGCATGCTCTGACGAATCTCTTACGGCGCGTAACTCTACTTCAGTACTTCCTGAGGGAATACAAATAACAATTTTTAGTGCAGGAGAAAATAATCGTGGCTTATTATCAATCATTTTTATCATGCCTCGAATCATTTGTTCAGCTGCATTAAAATCTGCAATTACTCCATCTCTTAAAGGTCTTATTGTTTTAATATAGTCAGGTGTTTTCCCTTGCATTTGTCGGGCTCGGGTACCTACGGCTATCAATTTTTTTGTATTCTGTTCTATTGCAACTATTGAAGGTTCATCAACAACAATTTTATCATTATTGATAATTATTGTATTAGCCGTTCCTAAATCGATTGCAATTTCTTGAGTTAAAAATGAAAAAAATCCCATCTATTTTTCTTAATTAAAAATTAGTGTTTAAAATGTCTTATTCCTGTAAAAACCATTGACATGTTATTATTATTGCAAAAATCAATTGATTCTTTATCTCGTATTGAACCACCTGGTTGAACAACAGATGTTATTCCTGCATTGTGAGCAATTTCAACAGAATCTCCAAAAGGAAAAAATGCGTCAGAAGCCATAACTCCTCCATCAAGGTTATTGTCGAATGAATTTGCTTTTTCAATTGCTTGTTTTAATGCATCAACACGTGATGTTTGTCCAACGCCACTTGCTAAAAGTTTTTTATTCTTTGCAAGAACTATTGAATTTGATTTTGAATGTTTTACAATCTTATTTGCAAATATTAAATCATTAATATTGTTGTTACTTGGTGTATGTTTTGTTATTACTTTAAAATCATTCTCCTTTTCAGTTTTTAAATCGGAGTTTTGTGTAATTACTCCATTTAGAAGTGATCTGAATTGATTTTTTGGTAAATTAAATTCTTTTTGAATAAGGATTATTCTTTTTTTGTTTTGTCGTAATATTTCAAAAGCTTCTTTTTCAAAATCGGGTGCTATTATTACTTCAAAAAATAATTTGTTTATTTCGATAGCAGTTTCTGTATCTAATTTTTTATTAGTAATTAAGATACCACCAAAAGCAGAAACAGGATCTCCAGATAGTGCTTCTTTCCAGGCTTCAACTAATTTTGTTCGAGATGCAACACCACATGCATTATTATGTTTCATAATTACAAATGTAGTTTCATCAAATTCATTTATTAATCTTACAGCAGCATCAATATCGAGCAAATTATTATATGAAATTTCTTTTCCGTTAAGTTTATCAAACATTTTGTCAAATTCCCCAAAGAAAATGCCTTGCTGATGAGGATTTTCTCCATATCTCAAGGTTGTTGAGTTTGAAATGCTTTCTTTAAAAACATTTGGATTATCATTGTTAAAATATTTGAAAATGGCAGTATCATAATCAGAAGAAATATTAAATGCTTGACGAGCAAAAATTTTACGTTCTTCTATTGATATTTCTCCATTGTTTTTGTTTAATAGGTCTAAAAGTATATTGTATTGATTGCGAGAGCTTATTGTGAGTACATCTTTATAATTTTTGGCTGCGGCTCTTATTAATGAAATTCCCCCAATATCAATTTTTTCAATTATGTCTTCTTCTTTTGCTCCGTTTGCAACAGTTTCTTTGAAAGGGTAAAGGTCAACAATAACTAAATCAATTTCAGGTATTTCGTAGTTATTAATTTCTTTCTTATCATTTTCATTTGAGCGACGAGATAATATGCCTCCAAAAATTTTTGGATGCAATGTCTTAACTCTTCCTCCTAATATTGATGGATATGTTGTAAGACTTTCAACTGAAGTTACTTTTACACCTAAGTCTTCAATAAATTTTTGAGTCCCTCCGGTTGAATAAATATTTATATTTAATTTATTTAGTCTTTTTATTAGAGGGGCAAGATTGTTTTTATTGTAAACAGAAATTAAGGCTGTTTTTATTTTTTTTAAACTACTCATTTTACCAAATCATGAAAATTTTGTAAAGACTTAACAGTTGCTTGATATATACTTGCACAAAGATATAAATTTATTGCTTTTATTAAACTTTTTTAATAGATTTATACATGCAATATTTTTACAGGATTTAAATTTATTAAATTAGTCTAGTTTATTGCAAATAAAGGTGTTACCCTAAATCGTTAATTTTTTGTAATTTTTTAAAATCTGTAATTTTTATTTTTCTGCCTTTTACAGATATTACAGCTTCGTTAGCAAATGTTGATAAAGTACGAATAGCATTTGATGTAGTCATATTTGATAAGTTGGCAAGGTCTTCGCGAGATAAGCATATATTTAAAGTGCAATTGTCTTCTTCAAATCCATATGTGTTTTTTAAAAAAAGTATTGTTTCCGCAAGTCTTCCTCTAATATGTTTCTGTGTAAGTGCAACAATTTTTTTATTTGAAAATCCTAGTTCTGATGAAAGTAACTGAATTATTTTTATGGCAAAATCGTTATTGTTATGAATTAATTCTTTAAGTTCCTGTTTATCAAAAGCGCAAATGATTGTATCTTCGAGAGCTATAGCTGACGAAATGTATGGTTCGTCTGCTAGTAAAGCTCGATAACCAATAATGTCAATAGGTTTTGTCATCTTGAGAATCTGGCTTCTTCCGCCAACTCCTTTTTTTAATATCTTAACTTTACCTTCAATTAAACATAGAATACTATTTGGAATTTCACCTTCTTTAAAAATCACGTCATTTTTTTTGTAAGAAGATAGTGTGTGGTTTTTTAGCAAAGTGTTTTTCTCTGTGTTTGATAATATATTAAAAATACTATTGCTTGAATTTAAGTATTCACTACAGTTAATATCGTTAAGATTCATTTGACTTTGTTTGTTTAAGTTTAACCGAAATTAATTTTATGTTAAAAAACATACAAATTTAAAAAATAATTGCAAATTAAAAAATTAAGTTGATTTTATTATTTGTTTCTTTTATGCCATTTTAAGCTTTAATAAAGCTACATTTTCAACATGGTGAGTGTGAGGGAACATGTCAACAGGTTGAATTTTTTCTACAGAATAATTATCTAATAATAAATTAATATCCCGAGCCTGTGTTGCAGGGTTACAACTTACATAAACAATTTTTTCGGGCATTGCATATAAAATGCTTTCTATTACATTTTTGTGCATCCCTGCGCGAGGAGGGTCAATAATTATTACATCTGGTTTTCCCTTTTCATCAATAAATTCTTGAGATAAAATATCTTTTATATCTCCGGCAAAGAATTCGGTGTTGCTAATTTTATTTAGTGTTGAATTAATTTTAGCATCTTCAATAGCTTCTTTCACATATTCAATGCCAATCACTTTTTTTGATTGCTTAGCAACAAAATTTGCTATTGTACCTGTGCCTGTATATAAATCGTAAACATTTTCGTTACCTGATAAATCGGCAAATTCTCTAACAATTTTATATAAATTATAAGCTTGTTCAGAGTTTGTTTGATAAAATGATTTTGGACCTATTTTAAATTTAAGATTCTCCATAATCTCAAAAAAATGATCGTTTCCTTTAAAGAGTTTTATGTCAAGGTCTGTAATGCTATCATTGGGTTTTGAATTTATTACGTACATTAATGAAGTTATCTCAGTAAAATTACCTGACAGATGGTTTAATAATTTTTCCCTTTCATCTTTATCTTCATAATAAAAAGAAACAATTACCATTAATTCATTCGTGGTCGATGTTCTGATAATTAAATTGCGAAGGAAACCTGTTTGTTTTCTTAAATCGAAAAACGACAAGTTGTTTTCTAATGCATAATTTTTTACAGCAATTCTAATTTTGTTTGATGGTTCCTTTTGCAAATAACAATGATCAATATCTAAAATTTTATCAAATTTTTTAGGGATATGAAAGCCCAGAGCATTCATTTGTTTTATTTCATTGCCTTCATTGTCAATTTCATCGTTTGTTAACCATCTTTTATTTGAAAAAGAAAATTCTAATTTATTTCTATAATAAGTTGTTTTCTCTGAAGGAAGAATGTCATTAACTTGTTTTAATTTAATTTTACCTATTCTCTCCAGATTATCAACAACTTGTTTCTGTTTAAATTTCAATTGATCCGGATATGGTAGTATTTGCCATTTGCAACCACCGCAAAGTCCAAAATGCGAACAAAAAGGTTCTTGTCTGTCTGCTGAATATTCATGAAATTTCACAGCATAACCCTCAAGAAAATTTTTCTTTTTTTTATTGATTTGTATATCAACAATATCTCCTGGTATAACGTATGGAATAAAAACAATTAAGTCGTTTATTTTTGCAATTGCTTTTCCTTCAGCACCTATGTCCGTAATTTTTATTTTTTCGAAAAAAGGTAATTGTCTTCTTTTTCTCAAGATGTTTAAATTTTATAATAATTGTTACTAATCAGTTTATATAAATAACCGGCAATGTTGTTTAAACGAAATAATTTAATATGGTTGCCACAGATTCACAGATTTTATTAACCTGAAAAATTAAATACTTTGAATTACTGTTCGATCTTAATTTATTAAATACATTTTTTTACAGTATTTAAATTGTTCTTAAAAAATCTGTGAATCTGTGGCGTTTAAATAAATTTTTTATTAATATTATTAGTACTAATTAGTTACTAATAATTTTTTTCAAAATAAAAAAATAGCCTAAAGATAACTTCAGGCTATAGAATTTTTTTTTCGCAAACTTAGAAAAGTTTTGGAATTAAGTCAACAACTCTGCTTGAATATCCCCATTCATTGTCGTACCAAGAAAGAACTTTTACTGTTTTCCCGGAAACCATAGTAGAAAGGGCATCAAAAATTGATGAGTGACTATCGTGAATAATGTCGACAGAAACAATAGGGTCTTCAGTATAAGATAAAATACCTTTCATTGGACCTTCTGCAGCTTTTTTCATTGCTGCATTTATTTCCTCAACAGTTGCTTCTTTTTCAAGATTAACAACTAAGTCAACTAAAGAACCTGTTGGGGTTGGAACTCTTACAGCCATACCGTCTAATTTTCCTTTTAAATAAGGGATAACTTTGCCAACAGCTTTTGCAGCACCTGTTGTTGTTGGTATTTGAGACACAGCAGCAGAACGGGCTCTTCTTAAGTCTGAATGAGGAGCATCTAATATTGATTGATCATTTGTGTATGAGTGTATAGTTGTCATAAATCCGTTTACAATACCAAATTTATCATTTAGAACTTTAGCAACAGGTGCTAAACAGTTGGTTGTACATGATGCATTTGAAACACAAACGTCAGATTCTTTAATATCTTCGTCATTTACACCTAAAACAATCATGTTATCAATTTGGTCTTTTGCAGGAACAGTAAGTATAACTTTTTTTGCACCATTTTTTAAGTGGTCGCCATATCCTCCTTTTGGACTTTCTTTTTCTCTGAAAATACCGGTTGATTCAACTACTAAATCAGGTTTTACAGGCCATGGTATATTAATAGGGCTTCTTTCTGCACTAACAATTACTTTTTTTCCGTTTACAATTACTCCTTCATCATCGTAATCAACTGTGCCATTAAATTTACCTTGAGTTGAATCGTATTTTAGTAAATGTGCTAATGTTTTAGTATTTGTTAAATCATTTATCCCAACAATCTCAATTTCAGGCTTTTCTAATGCAATTTTAAAAACATTTCTTCCTATTCTACCAAATCCGTTTATTCCAACTTTAATTTTTGCCATAATAATTTAATTTATGATTAGTACTAATAATTTATTTTAAAATCAAAGCACAAAATTACAAAAAAAAGGTATTATCACACAATTTTTAATCTAAAACAAATGCCATTATTATTAATTTAAGAATTTTATTTATACTGTTTT
>JAGLDO010000211.1 GCA_023145555.1 Bacteroidales bacterium | reverse complement strand
AACAGTGAAGAAATGGAACTTGCAAATTATGGTATTATGCTTTGGGGAAACCTTAATTATAAATATAATGAAGCAACAATGGGATGGAACGGGAGTTCAGATTTTTCATGGATTTCATATAAACAACGTGATTGGACTGTGCCTAATGTTGTGGGTTACATGGAGAGTCACGATGAAGAGAGATTGATGTATAGGAATTCTCAATATGGAAATTCAATAGAAGGTTATAATACAAAAGAAACGAATACGGCATTACATCGAATGGAACTTGCTGCTGTATTTTTCTTTACTATTCCCGGACCTAAAATGATATGGCAGTTCGGAGAATTAGGTTATGATTACAGTATTGATTATAATGGCAGATTAGGTCAGAAACCGATAAAATGGGATTATTTTGATAATCAGAACAGACTACGTCTTTATCAGGTTTACTCTGCTTTAATAAATATTAAAAAAGAACAGTCGGCTTTTAGAAGCAGTGATTTTACCTTGTCGTTAGCCGGAGCAAAGAAAAAAATTAATATTAATGCATCGTCTATGTATGTTACTATTGTTGGTAATTTTGGTCTTGTGGAGAATTCAATTGACCCGAGTTTTCAAAAACCCGGCAAATGGTATGATTTTTTTGCAGGCGATTCTATCGGTGTTGACGACCCTCATGGCTTGATAAAACTTGATGCGGGTGAGTATAAAATTTATACTACCAAAAAACTTACTACACCGGATATTGTTACAAGTATTAATAATAATATAAATAGTAATAACGGCAAATTAAGAGTTTATCCTAATCCTGCAAGAAATTCGTTGAATTTGTATAATGATATTGAAATTAAAAAAGTTGCTGTTAATAATATTATTGGTTCGCAAATTAAAGTAATTAATAATATTCATT
Source organism: Bacteroidales bacterium (assembly GCA_023145555.1). Lineage (GTDB taxonomy): Bacteria > Bacteroidota > Bacteroidia > Bacteroidales > B39-G9 > B39-G9. The sequence goes on along the minus strand of JAGLDO010000211.1, from coordinate 1,709 downwards.
CAAAAATTATTAACATTAATGTTTCTGATTTTCAGGCAGGTTTATATTTTGTTTCAGTTTATGATAAATCAGGAAAGGTTGAGACAAGGAAGTTTATAAAGAGATAATTTATACTAAAGGTTAGTAATATTGATTTTAGTTTTTATTTGTTTGTATTGTGTGTTGGTATAAATTATTAAATGGGAAGGATGTCTAATATTAGACATCCTTTTCTTGTAAATAGGGATTTATAAATCAGCTTTGAAAGTTGCTAATATTATGCAAGTTTTGCGAGTAATGTTACAACAATACCTGCAAATTTTTCCGAGTTATCTACAATTTTATTAATCTTATTATTTCTGTTTTCACCTGATTTTACAATCTTCATTAACTCAAATAATTTTTTCACATCAGACGGTTCAGGAAATAATTCTAAAATTTCATCATCGGTTAATCTTGTGATTGATGAAATTTTTGATGCTAATTTTTCATCAGTTTTTTCAGCAGCACTGTCAGCCGCGGCATCAATGCTTTTTTCTAATTTAGTCCAATCAATAGGCATTTTTTATGGATTTAAAGGATTGTTATTCAAATTTTTGTTTATTTCTTCAAGTTGTTTAAGATAAGATTCTATTTGTTGTTCTTTTTCAAGAGCAACATTTCCGTGCTTAACTAATTGATTAACCAAGCTATCGGTTTTTGAGAGAGCATTGTCAATTTTTTCATCGGTTACACCAAGCATCTCCAAATAACGTTTCCTGTTTTCATCTACTTTCGAAGCCGAATACAAAAAACCTGTTAATGAGTTGTTTATACTTCTTGCAATATTATATTCGTTGCGAATTTTATATTCTAGTTCTCTTTCCAAATTATCTAAAGGTTTTATAAGCTCAATCCTTTTTGAATTAATTTTATTTTGAAGCTTTGGTGTCAACATTGTAAGAAATTTTGTTCGATCTTCTTTATTGTTTGAACTTACAATTTCTTCCCAGGCATCTTTAATAGTTTGATTTGTGAAAAATTCTTCTGTAAATGCCGGAACCCATTCTTTAATAATAAATTCATCAACAATTTCTCGTTTCTGATTAAAGAAACTGTGCAAAAGATTAATGTGCGATTTTTCTAAACTGTTAATTTTTATACCGAGTTCTTCAGAAAGAGATGGAGCTTGTTTGGGTATAGTTGCACAACTACTTATAAATAATGCGGATATTAAAATAATTAATTTTGTAGTAATTTTCATTTGTTTGTGTTTTATAAAATGCTTATACTAAATAAATTAATGATTAATTAACTGTGTTTAGAGTAGCTCAAACATGAAACTTTAAACTTTTATTTTGAACCTTAAACTTCAAATTTATTTGTCTTTATTCTCTTTAAATTTTTGTACTACCTTAAATCCTAAAACGCCAAGTACCATTCCAATAGTTTGCCATTGTGGTCTCCATATACCATCAGAAGTTGTAAAAACCGCGTGTAACCAATCAATAATGGTTGTAATTGTAACTAAAAATGCAAACAATCGTGCACTACTGTAATTTCCGTTGCTTTCTTTAAAGAATTCTAATATTTTCATTTTTTATTATTTTTTTTGATTATTTTATAAATGTACGATTTTTTTTAAGCTTAATTCAAAAATTATTATCTTAAAAATTTAAAAAACCAGATTATTTTCAATAAATTTATAAAAATTTTATAACATTCTTTCAATGAAATTTATTGGTGATTTT
>JAGLDO010000210.1 GCA_023145555.1 Bacteroidales bacterium | reverse complement strand
GTTCTGTTAACAATTGAACGTCCTAATGTGAGTTCGTCGGTATATTCCAACTCATCGCCTATTGAAACACCGCGGGCTATTGTTGACATAATTACATTATACTTACTTAATTTTTTATACAAAAAGAAATTTGTAGTATCGCCTTCCATTGTTGTGCTTAAAGCAAAAATTAATTCTTTCACATCTCCTTTGGCAACATTTTTTTCTAAAAGGTCTATTTTTAAATCATTTGGTCCAATACCATCCATTGGTGAAATAATTCCTCCTAAAACATGATAAATTCCATTATATTGATTTGTATTTTCAATAGCAATAACATCTTTAATACTCTCAACCACGCAAATCAATGAATGGTCGCGATATGGATTAGAACAAATTTCACAAATATCATTATCCGAAATATTATTACACACCTTGCAATGTTTTACTTCATTTCTCAATTTAATTATTGCTTCACCAAACATATTAACTTGTTCAACATCTTGCCTTAGCAAATACAATACTAAACGCAATGCTGTTTTTCTGCCTATGCCGGGTAGCTTTGCAAATTCATTTACTGCATTGTCTAATAATTTTGATGAGAATTTATTTATATCCATATTTTTTTTGCTTAATTTTATATTGTTTTGGGAATTAATAAGTGTCTGTAAGAATCAAACTAATTTTCGATTATTCATCATTGAGATACTCCAAATTGCTTAGAAACAATCTGTAAATCAAAGAATTGCTTCGTCGTCTCTTCTCGCAATAACGAAAAAAAAATTAAACTTTAATACAGCTACTTATTAAAATTTCTTTAGTGCATAAAATTAATAAAAAAATCAACATTATTTTTTGTTTGTCAAATGATAAATATAGTTTTACATTTTAAAAAATTATAACAAAACTATGTCGCCAACAATAATATTAATTACAATAATAATATACTTTGCGTTTTTATTTGTCATCTCCTATTTTACAGGTAAAAATGCTAATAACGATACTTTTTTTGTTGGAAATAAAAAATCACCATGGTTTGTTGTTTCCTTTGGAATGATTGGTGCATCACTGTCCGGTGTTACTTTTATTTCTGTTCCGGGATGGGTTGGCACAAGCTATTTTTCTTATTTGCAACTTGTTTTAGGATATTTACTGGGATACTTCTTCATTGCAAAAATATTATTACCAATTTATTATAATCTTAATTTAACATCAATATATTCTTATCTTGAAAAACGCTTTGGATATTATTCTTATAAAACAGGAGCTTCTTTTTTCCTGCTATCAAGGTCAATTGGTGCTGCATTTCGTTTGTTTATTGTAGCTAATGTTTTGCAACTGGTTGTTTTTGATTATTGGCATATTCCTTTTATTGTAACTGTTGGATTAACAATATTGCTCATTTGGTTATATACGTTTAAAGGCGGAATAAGAACAATTGTATGGACAGACACTTTACAAACATTGTTTATGCTTTTAGCAGTCGGTTTTGCTATTTATTATATTTCAAGCAGTTTAAATTTCAATTTTAAGGAGATGGTTAATGCTGTTGCCGATAGTAAACTTTCAAAAACATGGTTTTTTGATGATTGGAATGATAAACGTAACTTTTTTAAACAATTTTTCAGTGGAGCGTTTATTACAATTGCAATGACAGGATTAGATCAGGATATGATGCAGAAAAATTTAAGTTGCAAAAATTTAAAAGATGCACAAAAAAATATGTATTGGTATGGATTTGCCTTTCTTCCTGCCAACATTTTATTCATGTCGCTTGGTGTATTGCTTTATATTTTTGCATCAAAAAACGGCATTGCAATTCCTGCTCACACCGATGACTTGTTCCCAATAATTGCCACAAAAGGATTCATAAATCCTGTTGTAGGCATATTTTTTATTTTAGGATTAATTGCTGCTGCATATTCAAGTGCAGATTCGGCATTAACTGCTCTAACAACATCATTTACAATTGATATTCTCAATATTAGAAAAAAATTTAAAGACGAACGTACCAGAAAAAAAATTAGAATGCGTGTTCATATCGGCGTTTCTATTGCTCTCGCTATTTTAATCATGCTTTTTAAAGCAATAAATAATCAGAGTGTTATAAGTGCAATTTTTACTGTTGCCGGCTATACTTATGGACCTCTTCTTGGCATGTATGCATTTGGTTTGTTTACTAACTATAATTTAAAAGATAAACTTGTTCCTTATATTGCTATTGCTTCACCAATAATCTGTTTAGTTATTAATCATTTCTCTGAATTCTGGTTTAATGGCTATAAATTCGGTTTTGAACTACTTATACTTAACGGATTAATTACTTTCATAGGATTGCTGTTTATTAAAAAAAAAAATACTGAAACAAAACCCCGAATTCATTCATAATTAATAACTATTAGATAGTAAATTTTCATTATTATTAATTCATAAAAAAAAACATCTATAAATCAGCAATATATCAACACTAAAAATAATATTTTTTTTAGCATTTTAAATAAAAAAAATAAAAAAAGTCTATAAATTTGTAGCATATTTTACTACTTAAAACAATTAATTATGTCATTCATATCAAAAGATAAAATTTTTTCAAAAAAATGGTTTGTTTCTTATAGTTTAATCACTTTAGGTTCATTTATTCTTGCTGTCGGATTTGTTTTTTTTATATCACCTTATAAAATTGTACCCGGTGGAGTTTATGGTATAGCAATTGTTGTTCACCATTTAACTGCAGGACTTTTCTCATGTTGCCCAAATGGTATTCCAATTGGTTTGTTCGGCTTAATTTTAAATATTCCTTTGACCATAATTGGAATTAAAGTCTTAGGACCTCGTTTTGGAATTAAAACCATTATTGGTTTTGTGCTAACTTCTGTCTTTATGGATACATTAACATATTTTGTTGGTGAAGATCCTTTGCATCTTGGCGATGAAATTTTGTTATCATGTATTTTTGGTGGTTTATTAATCGGTGCAGGATTAGGTTTAATCTTTAAATCGAAAGCCACCTCAGGAGGTTCTGATATTATTGCAATGATAGTTGCAAAACATACTAAATTACCTCTCGGACAGTTAATGATTTACGTTGATTCTGCTATTGTTTTAATTGCTTTAATAGCTTTTCAAGACTGGAAAATCCCATTATATTCATGGCTTGTAATATATATTACCGGTAAGGTTATTGATGCTGTTATGGAAGGTGTTAGTTACGATAAAACATTATTTATTATATCTGACAAATATGATGAAATAAGAAATAAAATAATTACTGACTTGAACCGTGGCGGAACAATTATAAATGGCAAAGGTATGTATAACGGTAAAGAAAAAAATATAATTTATACTGTTGTAAACAGAAGAGAAGTAGCAATGCTTGAAGATTTTATTCATAAAATTGATCCTAATGCTTTTATAACTGTAAGCGATGCTAAAGAAATATTAGGTAATGGTTTTAAATCGTTGAATGAAAAAGCTGAAGAAATAAACAATTAATTTTAAATTTATTTGTAAATTTTCTGCAACTGCGGTTATTGAAAAGACCTTAAGGTTTTTTTAACCTTAAGGTCTATAAAAGTAAAGATGATTAAAATTTTCCAAATCTTTAAGATTTTGAAAAATCATATTTACCATCCGTCTTTCCGAACTTGTTTCGGAATCCCATTATTAATTCTATAAACAGATGCTGAAACAAGTTCAGCATGACCGGTAAATTTTCCCTGCTGTGGCACGATTTAACAGCCAACACCACAACTTACTTTATCTACTCTAACTCAATTTCATAAATAACAGACCAACGTTTTCCTGTAACATAAAAAGTGTTTTTTTCTGAATTATAAGCTATTCCGTTTAGCACATTATCTTGACTTCTAACATATTCTTTTGGAACAAGTTTTTTGCAATTAATAACTGCCACAACTTTACCGTTGCTTGGGTCAATCTTAATTATTTTATCGGTTTGCCAAACATTAGCATAAATAAAGCCGTTAACATATTCTAACTCATTGATATTATTTACATATCCATTATTATCGCAAACTTCAATTTGTCGTAACTTAGTAAAAAACTCAGGTTCGACATAATAAATTTTTGATGTTCCGTCACTCATTATTAAATCTTTCCCATCGGTAGTAATTCCCCAACCTTCTGTTTGATAATTGAATTTATGTAAAAGCTTAAAACTCTCTCTATCATAAACATAACCAACCAATGACTGCCATGTTAATTGAAAAATTTGATTCTTATATAAAACAATACCTTCACCAAAAACATCAGAAGGCAAGTTTAAACTTTCAATTAAATCGCCTGTTTTTGCATTAACTTTTCGAAGAGTAGATTCTCCATACTGACCTGTTCCTTCGTAAAAATATCCATTATCATAAACAAAACCTTGTGTATAAGCTTGCTTATCGTGAGTTAAAGTATTTAAAATTTTATAAGAAATATTTTTGGGCTTAACATCTGAAACTAAAAAAAAATTAAGTTCTTTTGTATCTTTCGACTTATCGGAAACAAAACTTATAGTTTTAATATTATGTTCACCTACTGACAATAATTTTGTATCAAAATTATGTAAATAAGGTTTCGTTTGCAAAGTAATTATTAAATCATTATCTAAATATAATTGTATTGAATCAATCGTTTTTGAATTATCAATAATTGCTACTTCTGCATTTAACTTATCGCCCACCAATTGTTTTTGAGCTCTATTTTTCAATAACAACTCAGTAACATCACTAATTTTATTAGTTGAAACATTGCTTTCTTTTTTTACCAATTTATTATTATCAATCTTCTTATTTGATTTTTTATCGGCACAAGAAGTTATTATTGAGATAATAAAAATTAAAACAATAATTTTAAAATATTGATTTTTAATCATTTATGCAATTTTAAATTATTTTGTAAATGGTTTTAATTTTAAAAATACAACTCTTTAAAATCTTCGCATGCTTGAATTAAACCGCTAATAGTACCTGTTTCAACTCCGGAATGACCGGCATCTTTAACAATATCAATTTCTGATTTAAGCATTGCTTTATGCAATTCCCAAGCAGTGCCAACCCTACAATCCATATCATATCTGCCATTTACAATTTTACAAGGAAGATGTTTAATTTTATCAATGTTTTCCATTATATAATTATCAGATTCATAAAACATATTATAATAGAAATAATGACATTCTGTTCTTGCCATTGATAAAGCGAGGTGAGGATCGCCAAATTCGTCCATTGTTTCTTCTTCGTTAGGGAATAATTTTACAATGCTTCCCTCCCACACACTCCATGCTTTAGCAGCATCCATGCGTGTTTTCTCATCGTCACTGGTTAATCGCTCATAATAAGCTTTAATCATATTGTTTCTCTCATTTTCAGGAATCAAATTGCGATAAATTTCCCATTTCTCCGGATAAACCATGCTGGCACCCTGTTGAAAAATCCAATCAATCTCTGATTTTCTACCCAGGAATATTCCTCTTAAAACGAGAGCCATTGTTTTTTCGGGATGGCTAATTGCATAAAGCAATGCTAAAGTAGAACCCCAGCTGCCACCAAAAACAATCCATTTATCAATATTAAAATGTTTTCGTAATTTTTCAATATCTTCAACCAATTCCCAACTTGTATTTTCTTTCAACTCTGCATGTGGTGTACTTTTACCTGCTCCTCTTTGGTCAAATAATATTACTCTGTAAAATTCCGGGTCAAAATATCTTCTGTAATCAGTACATAAACCGGCACCGGGTCCACCATGTAAAAAAACAATTGGTTTACCTTTTGGGTTACCGACTTCTTCGTAATACAAAGTGTGAATATCAGAAACTTTTAAGGTTCCTGTATTATAAGGTTCAATTTCGGGATAAAACTCATTTAATTTCATATCTTTTTTATTTAATTAATCTTCAAATAGTACTATAACTTTTTACTTTCAACTTTAAACTAAATTACACATTGTAAAATTAAAAATATTTTTTTTAAAAATTCATTACAATTGAAATAAAAAAAAATATTATTAAATTTGGGTAAATATAAAATTTATAAGTAAACAATAATTTTTTTTACTGTTGTCCGATAAATTTTAAAACTATCTAAATATTGAAACGGGACGTACCTACGGCACTTTAAAATATTTTATAAAACTCTGTGCTATAAACAAATCACCACTACGTGGTTTTTTTATTAAGCCCTGTAAGGGTACCCTATTTAGAAATATTTGTATATTCAAGCATTTTAAAGTTAATAATAAATTTTTATCGGACAACAATGAATTTTTTTATAAGAACTCTAAAAATAATTATTATTGTTAAGTTAATGCAACACTAAATATTTTTTAACGTCTTTTAAATAGAAATTCGAATTTTGGGAAAGCTTTATAGGAACATACACCAGGACATAATTGATAGATGTAAAAAAAAAGAGGAAAAGGCTCAGTTTCAATTGTACAAATTATACTATAAAGCTATGTACAATACCTGTTTTAGAATTGTACAAGACACAGCAGAAGCTGAAGATATAATGCAAGAGGCTTTTCTTTCAGCTTTTAGCAAGATAAAATTTTATAAAGGAAAAGTTAGTTTTGGTGCTTGGTTGAAAAAAATTGTAGTTAACAAAGCAATAGATGCCGTTAGAAAGAAAAAAGAATTTTTTGAACAAATTGATGATAGTTGTTCAGTAATTGAAGATGATAATTACAACATTGAAATTGATGAATTAAACAAAGAGAAAGTAAAAAAAATACAAAGGGCTGTAAATCAATTATCTGCCGGATATAGAGTCGTTCTTTCTTTATTTTTATTTGAGGGTTACAATCACGAAGAAATAAGTAAAATATTAAATATTTCAAATTCAACATCGCGCTCTCAATATGCTAGAGCAAAAGCAAAATTAAAAGAGATATTAGCTAAAAATAATTTTTAAAAAATTAAAACTGTGGATAAGCTCGAAAAAATAATAATTAATAATCGTATTAGTTTCGATACTCTCGAACCTGACGATGAGCATCTTGAAAGACTTGAAGCCAAATTGAATAATTTCAATAAAAACAATAATTATTCGTTTGCTTATTTTTTAAAAGCTGCATCGGTTACTATTTTAATTACACTTTCATCATTATTTATTTACAACAATTTAACATCAGGAAATAAAAAAACATTAAGTAATATTTCACCTGAATACCAAGATGTAGAAACTTATTACATTGCTCAGATTAACAATAGAATAGATAAAATTAATCAAATTAATTATCACGGCAACAAGAAACAAAAAGAACTTTTTAAAAAGGAATTTACAGAATCCGATTCTTTATATATAAACCTTCAAAAAGAGCTAAAGACAAATCCGAATGACGAAAGAGTTATTAATGCTATTATTCATCATTATCAAATGAAAATTGATGTTTTGAATAGTATTTTAAACCATTTTAATAATGTTAAACAAATTAAAACAAACAAAAATGAAAACACTCAAGTTTAAATCAATAATTTTAGTATTTTTTTTATTTGCCGGCAATTTATTTGCTACAATAAATGTGAATAAGACAATTTTGTCGGAAGAATACACTAAAAAATTCCATGAACAATACAGTATTAATCATAACACTAAATTTGAAATTACAAACAAATTTGGTGATATAAACATCAACAACTGGGACAAAGACGAAATATCAATTGATGCAACAATAACTGTTAAATCGTCGAATAAAGATAAAGCAGATAAAATTTTTGATAAGATTGATGTTACTATTTCAAAGGAAGGTGATCTTGTTAAAGCTGTTACAGAAATTAATAACAAAATTCACAACTCAGATTTCTCAATTGATTATGTTATTAACACACCATCATATATTAATATTGAATTATACAATAAATTCGGTTCTGTGTATATTGAAGAACTTACAGGCAAGTCAAACATTTCAATTAAATACGGCAATCTGCAAGCTGACAAAATATATGACGACAACACTAAACCATTGAGTGAGATAAATTTAGGATATTGCAATAAAGCAAATATTACTGAATTTAACTGGGGTAAAATATTTATTAAATATTCAAAAATTTATATTGAGAAAAGTAAAGCTGTGATTATAGTCAGTAAATATTCTAAAGTTAGTGTTGACCAATCTTCATCAATTGTAGCAGAATCGGAATATGACACATATAACCTTGGCAATATTCAAAATTTAGTAATTGTGTCGAAATACACTGACGTGAATATCGATAAGGTTGATAAATTAATTGACTTAGATTCGAAATATGGGAATTACAGAATTGAAAACATTCCTGCTGAATTTGAAAGCGTTAAAGTTCTTAATAAGTATGGGAAAATCAATATAGGCATATCTCCTAACGCTTCATATAAATTAGATGCATATTTAAAATATGCTAATATCAGGTATCCCGAAGGCAGAGTGTCGAGAATAAAGAATAACACTGAGTTAAAAGTAAAGGGCAAGATAGGAAAAAAAGCTACTAAATCAATAGTGAATATTAGCAGTCAGTATGGAAATGTGAATTTGACTGAATAACTGAATTTAGTTTAAAGGATTGATATATAAAAAACGCCTAAATAAAATTTTAGGCGTTTTTTTTATTTATAAATCTCATTTTTAGCAGCTAATAAGGTATTTTTCATTAATGAAACTATTGTCATTGGTCCAACACCACCCGGAACAGGAGTAATAAAACTACATTTTGGTGCTACTTCATCAAACTTAAAAAA
>JAGLDO010000021.1 GCA_023145555.1 Bacteroidales bacterium | reverse complement strand
GGCGAGAATCAGAAACTTGATTTTAAGTTTTGTATTTCTGATTCTAAAAAAATTGCCCGTTCGTTGGTTGCTTTTGCAAATACCGATGGAGGGAAGTTGCTTATTGGCGTGAAAGACAATGGAAAAATTGCCGGAGTAAAAACCGACGAAGAGATATATATGATTCAAGCTGCTGCTCAGATGTATTGCAAACCGCAAATTGATTTTGAATGCAAACAATGGATAGAAGACAGTAAACTTGTGCTTGAAATATCGGTATCAAAAGGTGATAAAAAACCTTATTATGCTCTTGATAATAATGATAATTGGAAAGTATTTATAAGAGTTGACGATCAGAATTTAATTGCAAACAGAGTGCTTCTCAAAGTTTGGCAACGGGAAAAAAGAAAGTCAGGTATTTATCTGAAATATACTGATAAAGAAAAAAATTTGTTAAACTATCTTGAGCAAAACAATTCAATTACCTTTTCAAAATATTGCAGATTAGCACACATTTCAAAAAACAAAGCTGAGAAGATTCTTGTTAACTTCATTACTCTAAATATTATTGATATTGTATTTACCGAAAAACAGACTTATTATAAATTGAAAGGGACATAATTAATTGTTAATTGTTAATTATTAGTTGTTAATTTTAAATTTCTAATTCATAATTCTTAATTAAAAAATGGTATTTTTGTCTATCTTGTTAAAAACTATTTAGAATGCAGCTGTCAGTAATAATTGTTAATTATAATGTTAAATATTTTTTAGAGCAATGTCTTTATTCTGTAAAAAAAGCAATAAAAAATATTGATGCAGAGATTTTTGTTGTTGATAATAATTCTGTTGATGGCTCATGCTCGATGGTTCGAGATAAATTCCCCGATATATTTTTAATTGAAAATAAGAAAAATACAGGCTTCTCTTATGCAAATAATCAGGCAATAAGAAAATCGCATGGCGAGTATGTTTTATTGCTAAATCCAGATACTGTTGTTGAAGAAGATACTTTTGAGAGAATCATCGAGTTTATGGATGCTCATCCCGATGCAGGTGGGCTGGGAGTAAAGATGATTGACGGCAAAGGAAATTTTTTACCTGAATCAAAACGCGGACTTCCAAATCCAATGACTGCTTTTTATAAGATTTCAGGTCTTTCAAAATTGTTTCCAAAATCGAAAAAATTTGGTAAATATCATCTCGGATATTTAGACAAAGATGAGATAAATGAAATTGAGATATTGGCAGGTGCATTTATGCTTTTGCGAAAAAAAACATTAGATGAAGTAGGCTTGCTCGATCAGGATTATTTTATGTATGGCGAAGATATTGATTTGTCTTACAGAATTACAAAAGGAGGATATAAAAATTATTATTTCCCTAAAACAACAATAATACACTATAAAGGCGAAAGCACTAAAAAAGGTAGCATAAATTATGTAATGGTTTTTTATAAAGCTATGATAATCTTTGCTCAGAAACATTTTTCGAAAAAGAATGCAAAAACATTCTCAGCATTAATCAACACAGCAATTTATTTGAGAGCAATGCTGGCTATTCTTTCAAGATTTTTTAAAAATATTCTTTTACCTTTATTAGATGCATCAATAATATTTTTCGGATTTTACATTATTAAACCTTATTGGGAGGCTTATAAATTTCCCGGAGGAGGCACATATCCCGATTATTATCTTCATTATGTTGTTCCTGTTTATATATTAATTTGGATTTTATCTATTTTATTTTCAGGCGGTTATGAAAAACCAATCAAAATAAAAAATATAACAAAAGGAATAGCTTTTGGTACTTTAATTATTTTAATTATTTATGCTATGTTAAGCGAACAATGGCGTTTTTCACGAGCATTAATTTTAATAGGTTCAGTTTGGGCATTCATATCTACTTTAATAAGTCGGCTGTTGCTTAACATACTGAATATTAAAGATTTTAAACTCGATTTAAACCAGAAGAAAAAAATTATTATTATTGGTAATCAAAAAGAAGCTGAGCGTGTATTGTCATTATTAAAAAAGACAGAAATAAAGCATGATGTGATAGGTTTTGTAAGTCCTGGTAAAAGTATTAATTCACCAAAATATATTGGCAAGATTGACCAAATACGCGATATTGTGGCAATTAATAAAATTAACGAAGTGGTTTTTTGTGCAAAAGATATTGCTTCTCAAAAGATTATTAAAAACATGCTTCAACTTTCTAATATTAAGGTTGATTATAAAATTGCACCACCCGAAAGTTTATATATAATAGGCAGTAACTCAATAAACACTGCCGGCGATTTTTATGAAATAAATATTAACTCAATATCAAAAAAATCAAATATTAGGAATAAACGTATTTTTGATTTACTTGTCTCTGTTTTATTCCTGTTGTTAAGCCCTATTCTGATTTTCTCTGTTAAAAATAAATTGAATTTTATAAAAAACATTTTTATTGTTTTGATTGGTGAAAAATCGTGGGTTGGCTATTTGTTAAATTCTGAAATAAATACCACCAAACTCCCTGTTATTAAAAAAGGGGTTTTAAATCCTGTTGATATGCATAAAAATAAAGATTTCACAAATAATTTAATTGAGAAATTAAATATTATTTATGCCAAAGATTATAAAATTTATAACGATGTTTTTATAATTTTTAAGGCTTGGAAATTGTTGGGGAGGTAGG
>JAGLDO010000209.1 GCA_023145555.1 Bacteroidales bacterium | reverse complement strand
GAACGGGTAAGTGATTTTTTAACTGATAATCATATTCAGCATGAGTGCTTTCATGGAGGTATGGAACAAATTGATCGTGAGCGAGCACTAATTAAATTTAGAAATGGTACAAATCAACTCCTTCTGGCAACCGATTTAGCTGCTCGTGGACTTGATATTCCCGAAATAAAATTTATTCTTCATTATCACCTTCCGCTACGCAATAAGGAATTCACCCATAGGAACGGACGAACTGCCCGTATGAACCGCAATGGCATTGCTTATATTCTGCATTGGAAAGAAGATGAACTACCGGATTTTATTCAGGAAATTGCTCCGGAGATCCTAGATATTGAAGACCAAAAAAAATCTACGCTTCCTTCACCGGTAAAATGGAAAACCTTGTATATTACAGGGGGGAGACGAGATAAAATATCAAAAGGAGATGTCGCCGGATTATTTCTTAAGAAGGGTCAAGTTCAAAAAGATCAACTAGGTGTTATTGAAATTAAACAGAATTGTGCGTATGTTGGTGTACATGCTGAAATAGCTGAAATGCTTATAGAAAAAACCAATAATAGCAAACTTAAAAAAAAGAAGGTGAGAATTAGTCTCATTTGATAACTTATTAAATACGAAAGCTATAAGATTTATTGGAATATAAGCAAAAAGATAAATTACCCTTACTTTTGAAATAGTAAAAAAAATATTAAATATTAGATGAAAAGATTTTTTTCTTTGTTAAGCTTAGTAATATTATCATTGAATACTTATTCGCAGTCAAACAATAAGAATCAATTTGATTTATCAGGATGCCTATTTACAAATAGTGTTATAAGATTTCAAGCTGTTGATGGGTTTGGTTCCGCAGAAAATGGAGAAGGCTTACGATTTGGAATTCAATATAGCAGACTTATTGCGAGTAGGATTTCAATAAATACAGGAGTTGGCTACTGATAGTATCAAATGTTTATCACGTACCTTATTGTGGACCAATGGAACCACAAATAATCCAGAATCAAAAATCTAAGATTGTTCAGATACCGATACGCATAAGGTATGATTTATTTAATTGGTTATACATAAAAGGTGGTCTAACAATTGATAAGCAGACAAATAATATAGATGGCGAATATATAGACAATCAAAGTGGTATTGGATTCTCTTTTGTTGGAGGTATTGATTTGAAATTAACAGATAAGATTAGATTTAATATTGAGCCTGAAATAGGAATAAGCTCATTAATTCCTTTTAAGGGAGATGATTATCAACAACATTTTCTTAATAAAGGAATAAACTTGAGTTTTGGATACAGATTTTAAATTAATAAAAAAAACAGATTTTTTTGTTGAACTACCGGTTAGTTAGTTGATAATTTCATTAAATAACTAATATAAGAAACACTAGTGTGTCTTGTTTAGGTGTCAGACTGTCTAAAAATCTAATTTTTTTGTGTTCCATAATATTCAGGCAATAGAAAAAAAATTATTGACTTATTGGTACTCTGATAGTAGATAATCTCAAATTACATAATTGACTGAAAAGTTTTTTTTATAGCTTAACCCGTTGAGTTTTGAGCTGTATCCCAATCCTAAATTTATTAAGTAATTAAAAAAAAACATTTTAATTACACAAGTTTTTGCTTTAACTTGTGTCTAACAATAAAAATGAATTGTGAAAAAAAATAATGACAGATAAAGAACTGATTAAGGCAATAAAAAATAATGATCAACAAGCGTTTAAACAATTTGTTGAAAATAATCAACAATTAGTTGTAAATATTTGTAATGGTTTTTTACATAATATTGCTGATGCAGAAGATATTACACAAGATGTTTTTATTGAAGTGTTTTTATCAATTAATAAATTTAAAGAAGACGCAAAATTATCTACTTGGCTTTATAGAATTGCAGTTAATAAATCTTTAAATCATATTCGGGATAATAAAAAACACAAAATTCTCAACAGTATTGATAATATTAAAGACCCTGATAAAAAAATGGAAAAAGAGTTGCCTGATGTTAACAATTCGCAACCCGAAAAAATTATTGAAGAAAAAGAACGCTCTCAAATTTTACAATATTCAATTAATTCTTTAGCAAAAAATCAAAAAATTGCTTTTACATTAAATAAATATGATGAATTATCGTATAAAAAAATAGCAGAAATAATGGACATATCTCTATCGTCGGTTGAATCGTTGATTCATAGAGCAAAAAAAAATCTGCAAAGAAAACTTTTTAAATTTTACAAAAAAAATTAAAACAAACCGCAAGTTTTTAAAATTGTTTGTGTCTAAATAATAAAATGCAAAAGGATGAAATGTAAAAAAGTAAATAAAAATTTAATCTTCTACATTGATGGAGATCTTTCTTTAAAACAAAATAAAGAAATTGAAGAACACTTGTCGCATTGCAAAAAGTGTTCAATGCTTTATAATGAAATCAAATTAAGCCTTAGTGTTATTGAAAATGAAAAAGGCATTGAAACAAATCCTTATTTATATACAAGAATAAAACAACGATTAGAAGATATTAACGAAAGATCAACAAATCCGGTTTTCGCGATTCAACAGAAAAAATTATTTCAGCCGGTATTAGTAAGTTTTCTTATTGCTCTGGGAATTTTTATTGGAGTATCAATTGGCAACAATTATCCTCTACAAGAAAATAACATAGCAGACACACCATCGGAGCAATATTATATTAATGATTTGCAACAAGAACATGTTGAATATTTTTTACTTAACAACGAATAAAAATGGACTACTTTAACAAAAACAAAATCCTAATATGGATAGTTATTATTCTTTTAGCTATTAATGTCTCAACAATAGTTACTATTGTTTATCACTTTTATTCTCATGATAGAATTGAAAGAACAAACAAAAGAAGACATGTTAGAATCCCGAATAAGCGATTTGGTCGTTTTATGTTCAGAGAACTTGATTTAAGTCAATCTCAACGTAGAAATTTTCAGAATTTTCGAGCCGGTTATAATCACAATGCGATGAATATAACTAAAGAAATGATGGAAAAACGCAAGGAGATATTTGAAGAGTTGTCAAAAGAAAATCCCGACACAACTAAGCTTTATGAAATGGCTGAGGATATTGGGATTTATCACAAAATTCTTAAAAAAGAGACAATAAGGCATTATCTTAAAATGAAAAGAATATGTAATAAACCACAGCAAGAAAAATTAATGAAAATTTACAAGGCAATGCAGAATTCTAAAGTGGATATTGTTAGCAAAATGCGCAGATAATAGCAAATAATATTCTATGAATTATAATATAATTATATTTAAAAAATTTTTGATTAACCACTTAAAAATTAAAACGATGAAAAAAGTAAAATTTAAAACACTGGCATTATTATTGTTTGCCGCACTTCTAAGTATTAACACAAGTGTTTTTGCACAAAAAGGAAATATGCAAATGATGAACACTAAAAATTGCAATATTCCAAATTTGACAGAAGAGCAAGAAACAAAAATTGAAAAATTGAGAACAGCTCACATGCAAGAAATGATAAATTTCAAAACTCAATTTGCAGAAAAAAAAGCTCATAAAAATACTTTAATGACAGCTAAGACTGTTGATTTAAAAGCCGTAAATAAAGTTGTTGACGAGATGAGCAGCATGAAAGCACAAACGCAAAAAAGTAATGCAAAACATCATAATGATGTTAGAAACTTGTTGACAGATGAACAAAAAGTGTTTTTCAACAATCATTACCTTAATAAAAGAGGT
>JAGLDO010000208.1 GCA_023145555.1 Bacteroidales bacterium | reverse complement strand
GAAAGCAATTATTCGTTTAAGTGATTGTTTCTCACTTCATCTCAATAACAAATATTTTTTTTGTTTTATTTGTTATTTTAAATCGTTCGTTAATTCTTTTACCAATTACCCAAACAATATTATCCCCCGAACATAATAACCAAGCATTATTTTTATCAATAATTGAGAATTTATTATCGATAAAAAAATCACTTATTTTTTTCCTTTTTTTCATGCCAATGGGATAAAAATAATCACCATTTCCCCATTTTCTGATAATAAGAGGGAATGTGAGTAAGTCATAATCTAAAAAAGCAAATTTTTCATTTTTCAGCTCAGATAAATCTGTATAAACAACATTATCAGTAATTTTAATTTTTAAAGAAATTGGCGATATAACATTTGTTGTTTCTTTATTAATAGTAAAAACTTGCTTGTCATTATTACTAAAATCAATTTCTGAAAGAATCAAAAAATCACGGTCTTTAACCAAATAATGACTCGATGAATAAAATTGCTTGCCCGAAATGTTATCTAATGATTTAATAATATCAGTAATATTTTGACGTTGAAAATTATATGATTTTAAAAATTCGAATAAATATGTTTTTAAAGGATTTAGTTTTTTTAACTCATTAATGCTAATTAAGATTTTATCATCTTCTTTTGTGAAAATTTTATTTCTTTTTTCTTCAACAGAGCTTCTGTAAATATTTTCAACATCGTTAAAAATTTCAATATCTTCAATTATTGTATTATTAATATTTGGATTGAGGTTTTTTAATTCAGGCAATATTTTGTGCCTGATTATGTTTCGTTTGTATTTTAAAGTTGCATTGCTTGCATCTTCTCTATATTGAAGATTATTTGTGTTGCAATATTCTTCAATCTCTTTGCGAAAAGCAAAAAGAACAGGGCGTATAATTTTATTCACCTTTGGCTGGATGCTGCACAATCCTTTAATTCCTGTGCCACGTGAAATATTTAAAATAAAAGTTTCAATAACATCATTTTTGTGATGCGCAGTAGCAACATAAGAGTAGCCGAATTTTTGTCTTATTTTTTCAAACCATTCATATCTTAAATCTCTAGCAGCCATCTCTATTGAGATACCATTGTTTTTAGAATATTCCTCAGTTTTAAAACTCACGGTATGAATCTCAATATTGTTTTCTTTTGCTATCTGTTTAACAAGCTTTTCATCCAAATTAGATTCGTTGCCTCTTAAATTAAAATTGCAATGTGCAATGCCAAACGAAAGTCTTGATTTAATAAACAAATCCAGCATTACAATAGAATCAATTCCTCCACTTACTGTTAATAAAATTTTATCATTTTTATTAAACAGCTTTTTATTTTTGATATATTCAGTAAATTTATTTAGCATAATTGTTTTTACAGTTTTTTGTATGTAGTTGTTCTATTGGATAAATGTTTCATACGCTCCCGATTTCATTATGTCAATTTTGTAATTTTCATCATCATCTTTTAGGATAATTACACTGTCAAATCCTAATTTCTCTAATTTTTCAATCGTTGCAAGTTCTCCTTCTTTTAGTTTTAATATTTTTCTTAACAACCAATCAGAAAGTGCTTTATTTGGGTCTGTCATTAAAGCTTTTGAGCTATCTTGACATAATTTTGCATTAAATAGTTCTTTTGTTGGAACTCTTAAATGAAATTTTTTATCTTTTTTAGGGAAAAATTCAGAATATTTTTTGTGAATAATTGCTGGAATTGGAATGTAAATTTCATTAATATCTCTTTTTCTCCCACCAGCATTCCATTGATTTAATCCACTTTTCTCAAATATAAATTTCTGGTTGTTTTTTATTCCGTAAAGAGGAAGAACAACGTAATTTATTCCTTTAATTAATCTGTCTTTTGCTAATTCAAATTCTTTTTTCTTAAATAATTCAAGTAGCAGAGTGTAAGGGTCATCAATAATATCGACAGGTAATTTATAAGTATTTGCAGGTGTTTCAAAAAGTCTAAAAAGTGTACTTTTTGAGTAATTATACGAGTATTGATTTATCCCATCGTGGAATAAAATACTTGCTTTTGTTTCCTTTTCAATCTTAATATTCTGTAAATTAATTTTGTTGTAATCGGTTTCAAAAAGATTTAATTCATTTTCTTTTCTTGCGACAATATGATAAATTGATTTATCAATATTGTATAATCTCCTTGCTAATTCAATTCTTTCGTTGCGAAACTCTGCTAATTTTAAAGCGAGTTCAATATTTTCATACTTCCTTAATTCACATGATAATTGATTGAATTCTGCAATTTTTTCTCTACTATTGTTGCCTGGCAAAGTAAATGTTTTTAACCCAACACCTATTGTGTTGTAATTTGCATCAAAAGCAGTATCTGAACGAGATAAATTATCTGCTTCAAAACTCCTGCAAAATATATTTTCTGCAACTCGATAATTAATAAATGGAATTGAACTTTCGCTAAATAAACTGGATAATTTTGAAACAGATGAAAGTAATTTCAGGTAATTCCCATTGTTTTCTATGTCTATTTGTGCAAATGATTTCATAGTACTTTTATTATTTCTTTTGAAATTCTTTCAACTAATGGAACTGTAATTGAATTGCCTGCTTGTTGATAAAGTTTCCCTCTTGAAATGTTTGGTAAAACAAAATTACCGGGATAACCTTGAAATGCAAATGTTTCTTTTAGTGTTAATTTTCTTATTCCGTATTTATCTTTTATTAATGGAACATTATGTCCGCCAGTTCCCATATTCGCAGTTAATGTTGGGCAAACATTATTTTTGTTTTCTCGAACATAAACTCTACGCCATTGATAAACAGTATCTTTTGATAACATTACTTTTTTTAGTTCGGAATGATATTTATGTTCTTTTGGGTAGTAATAATAATCATCAACTTTCCTTTTTTCTAAAATATCGTGAATTGTTTTTGTTAATGGGATTGGCTTCGGAAATTTGAATTTTTTATAATTAGGCACTTGCTTTGGGTCAAAAGCTACCATAAAAATTCGTTCTCTATTTTGTGGTATATTGGCGTGTGTCATTGAATTTAACACTTTGTGATATAATTTGTAACCTAATTTAGTTTCTAATATATTTTTTATTACTTTAAATGTGTTTCCATTATCGTGAGATACAAAATTTTTTACATTTTCAAGAAATACGATTTTGGGTTTGTGTTTTTTAACTATTTGTTCAATGTCAAAAAATAAAGTTCCACGAGTATCAGAAAATCCTTTTTGATTTCCAGCTATTGAAAATGGCTGACAAGGAAATCCTGCACACAAAACATCAAATTTATCCGGAATGTATTGCTTAATTTCTTTTAGTGAAATATCGCCAAAAGGAACTTCTCCGTAATTTGTTTTGTAAGTAATTTGAGAGTTTTTATCCCATTCGCTTGTAAATACACATTTTCCGCCGTTATTCTGCATTGCAATTCTAAATCCGCCAACTCCTGCAAACAAATCAATGAATTTAAAAGTGTAATTTTCGGGTGTTGGGAAAGGAACATTTTCAACTTCAAAAAGTAGCTTTTGTAGAGCTTCTTCAACTATTAAGTTTTCATTCTCTTTCATTTTGTACTCGATAAAGCTTTCGAATATTTTTGTTGCATCCTTTTTGTAAAACTTAGAAATTTCGTTATGATAATTGTGAAGATAATGCGTTAAAATAGCCTTGTCCATCAATGGTTCAAAGAATGTTAATTTGTACTCTTTTCCGCCGATTTCTTCAATACTAATATTTTGCAATATGTCTTTCAAATTATCTTTTGTTTAATTTACAAAGATAATTAAATATTTTTTGAAATAAATTTTATTTATTTATCAATGTTCTCGGAGTCAGTCTCACTTTGCTTACAACAAAAGTATAAAAAGCAATTTCTAAATATGCAATTTTTTGAAGTAAATATTAGCATTTCTCAAATTTTAAGTTTCTAATTTCTATTCGTTAAGTACTTTAGACTAAAAATGCAAACTATTTTTATCCGATAGTGACGAATATCTAAATAATAAATATTCACAATTGGTTTTTCAATTATTATTAATAAATTTGATGTTTATGTTTTTTTGTTGTTAATAGTTAAATCATAACATATATTAATGGAAAATAATTCTTCTAAAGTAAAAGGACAAGGATTTGGAACTGCTCCTGTATTTTTTACTGCAATATCAACCATTTTGGGTGCAATTTTGTTTTTGCGTTTTGGCTATGCAGTTGGTACTATTGGTTTTTTTGGGGTAATCCTTTTAATTTTTTTAGGTCATCTTGTTGCCTTTCCAACTTCGCTTGCTATTTCAGAATTAGCTACTAATCAACGTGTTGAAGGTGGCGGTGAATATTTTATTATTTCCCGTTCGTTCGGTTTAAATATTGGTGCAACAATCGGCATAGTTCTTTTTTTTGCACAAGCTATTAGTGTAGCATTTTATGTAATAGCTTTTACCGAAGCATTTCAACCTCTTTTCGAATATGTTCATAGTCATTATGGAATAATACTTCCACGTCAAGTTATTAGCCTGCCTTCAATGGCTTTATTGTCTATTTTAATTTTAAAGAAAGGTGCAGACCTTGGTGTAAAGGCATTATATTTTGTTGTAGGTATTTTATTTTTATCATTATTTTTATTTTTTATTGGAAAAACAGACTATTCTCAGGTAGCAGATGTGAATATTTTTTCTGATGGTTTTAAAAATATGGATAAATTTTTTATAGTGTTTGCAATCTGTTTCCCGGCTTTTACAGGTATGTCTGCAGGAGTGGGATTGTCAGGTGATTTGAAAAATCC
>JAGLDO010000207.1 GCA_023145555.1 Bacteroidales bacterium | reverse complement strand
ATTGACGTACAGATTTATAGCTTTTCAGTCTTTTTGTAAAGTTAACCGCTTAGCGACTCTTCAATTTGTCTTTACTTTTTAATTATTAAAAAAAAATTCATAGCCGGGGTACAACATTTTCGATTTCGCTATTTCAGGTTTAAATAAATAATATTGAATTTCTGCTTTTGTACAAAGCACCCCATCTGAGTTAAATAATTCTGTGCTTAAAAATGCAATATTCCGTTTAATTTCAACCAGCTTGCATTTTAACTTTATTGCACCCTTATTAATAAATACTGTTTTTTTAAAACTAATATTTATATTTGTAGTTACTCCAGCGGTTTTAGCTTTCACATAAACTGTCCAGCTGGCTATTTCATCAAGCAGAGTTGTTTGTATTCCTCCATGCACAACGTTTTTATATCCCTGCAAATAATCAACAGGTTCCCATGACGATATAACATAATCGCCATCTTCAAAAAATTTAAGCTTTAATCCGTTTTTGTTTTTGGGTGAACAACCAAAACAATTATAGTCAGCATCTTTGGTAAAAGGATTTAAAATTTCTCGCATGTGTATTACAAAATTTATTATTTCTAAAAATATCAATAATAAATTAAAAATAGAAATTTTATGCCATAAATAACTTTCACAATTAAAACATAATACAAACGTAAATTTAAATACATATAAATATATACATATATCATAAATTTATTTTAAAAAATAATAAATAATATTAAACTTATTTTTAATAATGTTAAAAATAATTTGTATTATATTAAACAATATTGTATTCTTGCAAAAGAAATAAATTATTAATTTAATATTATTAAAAATGAAATTACCTTCTACTTGTCCGAGTTGCAACTCTAAACTTAAAGTAAAAAGTTTAAGTTGCGAAACTTGTGGAACTACTGTTGATGGTTCCTATGAAATGCCAATTCTTGCTCTACTTAACGAGAAGAAACAAGATTTTATTCTTGAATTTATTAAATCAAGTGGCAGCTTAAAAGAAATGTCGAAACATTTAAAACTTAGCTATCCTACAGTACGAAACTTGCTAGATGAAATAATTAATGACATTAAAGAAATTGAAACTAAAATTAAGTAATTAATCAACCTATTTTATAAATTAAAAAAATACAAAAATGAAAAAAGCAATATTTAATCCATTTACATACATAGCAGGATATAAATCATTAGTAATTGGTTTATTAATAATTTTATTAAGCTCATGGCTATGCTATTTAACCAATACACATTTCGACGGGGTTATAAATGTACATTATGGAAGAGCATCTGCTTATTACGTCTTTTTATTAGAAGCATTAATCGACTTATTATCAATAAGTTTAGTTTTATACATTATTAGTATAATTTTTTCAAAATCGTCAATTCGTTTTATAGACCTAATAGGAACTCAGGCATTTGCTCGAATTCCTTTAATCCTAACGCCATTAATTGGGTTTTCGCCAACAATTACAAATGTTCCAAAATATTTTATATGGAAATTTTTAAATTTAGGCGATGAGATAAATATTACAAATAGTGATATTACATTATTTGTAATATTCACTTTAATTACAATCGCAGTTATTATATGGACAATCGTATTAATGTATAATGCCTTTAGAGTATCGAGCAATTTAAAAGGCTCAAAATCAGTGTGGTTATTTATTTTGGGAATAATAATATCAGCAATAATATCACAAGTTGTGATTTATTTGATATTTCCTCCTATTTTACCTGCAGAATTAATGTTTAACTGATAAATATAATTTTACCGACCATGCAATACTAAATAATTTTTAAATGTTCTTGGTCGGTAATTTTTTCACAATAACAACATTTAAGAGCTACGTCTTTTTTAGAAACAACATCAAACTTTGTAACTACCTTTTCGTTATTTGTAACGCAATTAGGGTTCATACATTTCACAATTCCAACAATTTTATCAGGTACTTCAACTTCACGTTTTTCAACTACTTGATAATCTTTGATAATATTTAATTTTGCATCGGGAGCTACCAAGGCAATTTTATCAATTTCTTCATCTTTAAAAAACTTATTAGAAATTTTTATTAAAGCTTTGCGACCTAATTTTTTACTATTAAAATTAGTACCAAAAGTCATTTGAGTGTTAAGAGTATCAAGCTCAAGTATGCTTATTACTTTAAATAAACTTTTTGCAGGAATATGGTCAATAACAGTACCGTCTTTTATTGCGGTAACACTTAATATTCGTTTATCTGTCATTTTGAAAAACTTAAATTTTTTTAAAATTATTTTAAACCTAAAATTGATGAAATAATTGCTTGTCGAGTAAAAACGCCGTTTAATGCCTGAGTAAAATAATATGCTTTTTCATTTTCATCAACATCTTCACTTATTTCGTTTACACGAGGTAAAGGGTGTAAGATTTTTAAATTTTCTTTAGTGCCTGTAAGCATATCATTATTTAATACATATGAATTTTTAACTTTTTCATACTCCATAGGATCAGAAAACCTTTCTTTTTGAATACGAGTCATATAAACAATATCTGCTCTTAAGATAATTTCCGAAAAATCAGAGTGTTCATAGTATTTTATTCCTTTATTGTCTAAAAACAATTTATATTCGTCTGGAATTTTTAATTCATCCGGGGAGATAAAATTAAAAGTAGGATTAAAATTAGACATTGCCATTAACAAAGAATGAACTGTTCGCCCATATTTTAAATCACCAACCAAAAAAATATTTAAATTTTCCAGTGTTCCTTGAGTTTTTTTAATTGAAAAAAGATCTAACAAACATTGTGTTGGGTGTTGATTAGCACCATCGCCTGCATTTATAACCGGCACAGTTGCTACTTCTGAAGCATATCTTGCACTACCTTCAAGTGGATGACGCATAACAATTAAATCGCAATAATTGCTTACAGTTCTTATTGTATCTTTTAACGATTCTCCTTTTTTCACACTTGATGAACTTGCATCTGTAAAACCAATTATTCTTCCACCAAGACGATTTACAGCACTTTCAAAACTTAATCGGGTTCTTGTTGATGGTTCAAAAAATAAGGTTGCTATTACCTTACCTTTTAGAATATCTTGAACAGAATTTTTTTCAAATTCTCCAGCAATGTCAATTATTTTCAATAATTCTTCGGGGGTATAATCATTTATTGATATTAAACTCTTATTTTTCATTCACTTACGAGTTAATGGTTAATAACTATATATAGCGTAAATATAAATAAGTTAAATGAACAATTAAATAATTAGATTTATTTTTTAATAACAAGTTATTGACAATTAATATAAATTAATACAACACTTCCAGAAGCTTCGCACACTGGAAGGTTTTTAAAAAAAGCAATAACCAACGTAAACCTTCCAGCATCGGCAGACCTGGAAGTGTTGTGTTATATATGGAAGTGTTTCGTTAATCAATAACAACTTTTAAATTCCTAATTTTTTTAAATCTGTCAATAATTGAGTTAACATTTTTTTTACGAACACTTAAAGTAATCTCACAAGTCAAATCTGATTTTTGATTAATCAAATCTAAATTTTCTTCTTTAATAATTCTCATTACAGAGTTCATTACAGGATATTCAAATTCAATTTTAAAATTAACATTTTCGGTTTTAGAAATAATTTTTCCGTTATTAATGGCATCTAAGGTAGCTACTCTATAAGCTTTTATTAATCCTGGGATTCCCAATTTTGTGCCACCGAAATAACGAATAACAACTATTAAAATATTTGAGAGGTCTTTCGATTGTATTTGTCCAAGAATTGGAGGTCCTGATGAATTAGCAGGCTCACCATCGTCACTTGAGCGATATATTTTTTTAGCTGCTCCTAATCTAAAAGCATAGCAATGGTGACGTGCATCATGATATTTCTTTCTGAGATTTTTCTGAATCTCTTTTATTTCATCTTCTGAATAAACAGGAAAAGCAAAAGCATAAAATTTACTTCCTTTGTCCTTATAAAATCCTTCGGATGGTTCTGAAATTGTTTTGTAAATATCTTCACACATCATTAATAATTGTTAGGCATATGAAAGAATTATTATCGCTAAGAAAGCCAAAACAATGCCAATTTTATTTATTAAAGAAAGTTTTTCTTTAAAAACAATTGTTGCAAAAACTGCTGAGAATAAAATAATTCCAATATGATTAAAACCAAAAACAATTGAGCTTTCAAAATTGCAATTTGCTAAAGCCTTAATAAAAAACAACATTGAACCAAAATTAGCCACTCCAAGCAATATACCACTAATTAATATCTTTGGTTTAACAAAGCTCTTAATTGGTGTCTTCTTAAAAAAGCTAATAAAAACACCAATTACAGCCGAAAAAGTAAATAATATTCCTGAAAATAATGCAGTATTGTCGAAAGTCAAATATTCTTGTTGTGAATATTTTACCAAAGCATCAATAATACCTCCTCCGACAAAAGCAATAAATGGTAAATAAAAATATTTTTGATTTAATTTTATTTTACCTTTCCTCATTAATGAGAAAAAAATTGCCATTATTGCTAAAACAATACCGGCTATTTTAATAGCGCTTACATTCTCATTATAATAAATTATTGAAAAAGTTATCGGAATGATTAATGACATCCTACTCGACACTGTTGTTACAGTAATTCCTGCTTTTTGTATTGATAAGCCAATAACAAAAAACATAGCAATTAACAACGTTCCAATTATAATTGCTAAAAATATCCAATTGCTATGAAAAACTTCGGAGAAACCTGTTTTATAGTCGTTTAAAAATAAGCCTAAGGCAGATGCTACAAAATAATTTATTATTATTGGATAAAATAAATCAACTTTATATTTTTCAAAATATTTAAACAAAACAACAATTACTGATGAAGAAGCAATACTTAATAATAGATAAATCATAGGTTTAGTATAAAAAGTTCATAAAGTTGAAAGTTCATAAAGTTACATGCCTGATTATAATGAATTACAGCAATATATAATATTATAACTTTCTTGTAAAAAACGCAATTTCAATACTTCAGCGATTTTATATTGATTATTGTCTATTGCTCACTAACACATTGATTAATAGTTTAATAATATTTATCTTAATAATTATTAAATTATTAAAATTCAGCATACAAAATATAAATAATCAATAGTAAACAGATAATTGAAACGCTTTAATTATAAATTACCGAGACCTGACATGTTTTCTATTATTCAGATTATCAGTAATTTAATTATACCGGCTTTTATTGCTACAAACATGTCAGGTCTTTTCGGAGTTGTTTCATAAATAAAATTTATTTTAAATCATTTTTTTCAAAAACCAACTATAAAAAAATCGCTTTTCAATTTCTTTTGGCAAAAATAGATTATTAATTTTTAAAAACTAAATTGTTAAACCTTTTAAAAAAAAATAATATTTCATACCTTTAAAGCTTAATTTTTTTCATATAAAGATACTTAAATTAAATGGACAGCATTTATAAAAAAATTTCAGAAATAGAAAAATCAAATGATTCAGCAGCTTTATGCACAATTATTTCTACTACAGGCTCAACGCCGAGAAAAACCGGCACAAAAATGATTGTATATGAAGATGGTTCTATTTATGGTACTGTTGGCGGTGGAAGCTTAGAAAAAAAGGTTGTTAATAACGCAATTGAAATAATAAAAAACAAAACACCTCAAGTTTTAAAATACATACTTTCTCAAAAAGAAGGAATGGGATGCGGTGGTTCAAACGAAATTTTTATTGAACCAATAACAGGTACTTCAAAATTAATAATTTTTGGTGCAGGACATATTGGAAAAACCTTGGCTAAATTTGCTAAACAAGTTAATTTTTCTGTAACACTTGTTGATGACAGAAAAGAAATTTTTGATGGTTTTGACACCACAGGATTTCAGATTATTCAGAAAAACTACAATGAAGCTTTTGAAGAACTTAATTTCGACAGTAACACATACATTGCCAGCATAACAAGAGAACACAGCTTCGACCGTGACATTATTGCATATTGTGCAAAACAAGCATATGCTTTTCTGGGCATGATTGGCAGTAAAGCCAAAATTGCAACTGCAAAAAAAATATTTCTTTCTGAAAAAATATTAACTGAGCAACAAATGTCTAACATTAATTGGCCAATGGGTATTGATATTAAATGTAACACACCTGAAGAAATTGCTGTATCAATTTTAGCAAAATTAATTGATACACGATCAAAATTAAATTAAACAGAAATAAGATGACAAATAATAATTCAACAATATCTTTTGTTTTAGATGATAAAATTGTAAATATTGATTTTAAAAATAACCATAAATACACCCCGACAACAACTATTTTAGAATATTTAAGAAGCTTACCAAATCACAAAGGAGTGAAAGAAGGCTGTGCCGAAGGCGATTGTGGTGCTTGCACTGTTGCAATTGCTCAATTAAATAATTATAATAAACTTACATATAAATCTTTTAACTCTTGCATAATTTTTCTGCCACAACTACATGGTAAACAATTAATTACTGTTGAAAATCTTGGAAACTCAAACACTCTTCATCCTGTTCAAACAGCAATGGTTACGAATGATGCAAGCCAATGTGGTTATTGTACACCCGGAGTTGTTATGTCACTTTTTGCTTTATATAAAAATATTAATAATCCCAACAAAGAGGAGATTGACGATGCTTTAACAGGAAATTTATGTCGCTGTACAGGATATAGACCAATTGTTGATGCAGCATCTCAAGCTTGTGTTAACAAAGGCATTGACAAATTTACAAAAAACGAAAATGATATTATCTCACTTCTTACTAAAATTAACAAACAAGATACAATCGCTATAGAAAATGATAAGCAAAAATATTTTCTTCCATTTACTATTGAAGAAGCTTTAAAATTAAAAATTAAACACAATGATGCAATTATTTTGAATGGAGGCACAGATGTAGCATTACGCGTTACGAAAAGGCATGAGTTTTTACCCGAAATTATTGATATTTCAGAAATTAATGAATTAAAACAGATAAAAGTTAATGATAATTCAATTGAAATTGGAGCAGGTATCAATTTAGAAGATATTAAAGTTGCTTTTGAAAACAATTTTCCTCAACTATCATCTCTCCTATCAGTATTTGGATCGAAACAAATTAGAAACAAAGGTACACTTGGCGGAAATATTGGTTCGGCATCACCAATTGGCGACACTCTTCCAATATTAATGGCTTATGATGCAAGCGTAATATTAGTAAGCACAAAAAACGAACGAAAAATCAAATTGCGTAATTTTATTACAGCTTATCATACAACCAAAATGGAAAAAAATGAGCTTATAAAATCTGTAGAGATATCAAAAGTTCCAAAAGACACAATAATTAAATCATACAAAATATCAAAACGTAAAACATTAGACATTTCAACGGTAAGTGCAGGTTTTAGGCTCAATTTAGATGAAAATTCAATTATTAAAGACATAAAACTGTTTTATGGTGGTATGTCAGCAGTAACCAAGCGAGCTGAAAAAACCGAAAATTTCT
Organism: Bacteroidales bacterium; assembly: GCA_023145555.1. Classification (GTDB taxonomy): domain Bacteria; phylum Bacteroidota; class Bacteroidia; order Bacteroidales; family B39-G9; genus B39-G9. Next base: position 227 of record JAGLDO010000207.1, on the reverse strand, counting down.
TAATCGGTAAAAAGTGGGAACGAAAAATTATTGAGCAAGCAATGCCTATCATTTTTGACGATTTTGCACCTCTTTCAGATGCACGTTCGAGTGATGATGGAAGAAAATTGATGGCTCGAAATTTACTTTTAAAATTCTATTTACAAACGATGAAAGTTTAAGGTTTGAGGTTTAAAAAAATTGCGTCTTAGCGTCTCTGCGATAAAAAAAATAAAACCACAGAGAAC
>JAGLDO010000206.1 GCA_023145555.1 Bacteroidales bacterium | reverse complement strand
TGCATTAATTTTAAATCACTATCCATCATATCTTTAACAAGAGACTTTAGATCGTGTTTAGGCATCCAGTTTAAATTTTTATTGGCTTTTTCAGGATTTCCCTGCAAGACATTTACTTCTGTAGGTCTAAAATAATTAGAATCAACAGCAAGAACTTCTTTACCAATTTTTACTTGATATTTTGGGTTATTACATTTTTTAACAAAAGCTTTTTCGTTTATTCCTTCGCCATTGAAAGTAAGCTCAATTCCAATTTCAGAAAATGCAAGTTTTACAAATTCTCTAACTTCAGTAGTAACGCCGGTTGCAATAACATAATCGTCGGGTTTCTCTTGCTGCATCATTAGATACATAGCCTCAATATAATCTTTAGCATGACCCCAATCGCGCTTTGCCGACAGGTTACCTAAGTAGAATTTGTCTTGTAAACCTAACGCAATTCGGGATGCTGCACGAGTAATTTTTCGAGTAACAAAAGTTTCTCCTCTTATTGGAGATTCGTGATTAAAAAGAATTCCATTACATGCAAAAATATTGTAGGCTTCTCTATAGTTAACAGTAATCCAATAAGCATAAATTTTTGCAACGGCATAGGGGCTTCGGGGATAAAAAGGAGTTTTTTCACTTTGCGGCATTTCTTGCACTAAACCATAAAGTTCTGATGTTGAAGCTTGGTAAAATTTTGTTTTTTCACACAAACCTAATAAACGAATAGCATCTAGAATACGCAAGGCACCAATTCCATCAGCATTAGCTGTATATTCAGGAGTTTCGAAAGAGACAGAAACGTGGCTCATTGCTGCAAGATTATAAATTTCATCAGGTTGTATTTCTTGAACAATTCGAATAAGATTGGTTGAATCTGTTAAATCACCGTAATGAAGAATAAAATTTCTGTTTTCAACATGAGGATCAAGATATAAATGGTCAATTCTATCTGTGTTAAACATAGAACTTCGGCGTTTTAAACCATGAACGATATATCCTTTTTTTAATAAAAATTCTGATAAGTATGCACCATCTTGTCCGGTTACTCCCGTTATTAAAGCTACTTTCTTTTTTGAAGTCATGATATACGTTTAAAATGTTCTGAAGTTGAAACTTTGCGAATATTAATAAATTGTTTAACAAAGATAAAATAAATTATTAATTTTATAGATTAGGAATTTTAAAAAGTCTAAATATTGCGTAATTGAGGATAATGAAAAGAATTATATCTTTTTAAATTGTGAGTCCACTCTGAAAATGCTTCATAGCCGTCATTGCGAGGGCGAAGCCCGAGGCAATCTGTTGATAATCAACTCGTAGGGATTGCTTTTCCGCCGATTGGCGGATCGCAACGACGAAAAACAATTTTCGGAGTGGATTCAATTGATTTGTTTTTTGTAATGAAATCTATAAACACAAAAAAAGGAGCTTTTAAGCTCCTTTTAAAATTATAAATTAAATTCTTGTTTTATTTTATCAACATAATCTAATTTTTCCCAGGCAAAGAACTCAACTTCTTTTTTAATTTCTTTGTCGTTTTCGAAAACAGTAACTTCTTTTTTGTAGTTTGTTCTTCCTACATGTCCCCAAGAAGCGGTTTCTAAGAAAATTGGATTTTTTAAACCAAAACGTTTAATAATAGCATTTGGTCTTAAGTCGAAAACATTGTTAATTTTTTCAGCAATTTGACCATCAGTCATTATTTCGTCATCATTGTTTTTAACTTCTGAGGTTCCATGAGTATTAACATAAACGCCAACAGGTTCGGCAATTCCAATAGCATAAGCAAGTTGAACAAGAATTTCATCGGCAACGCCTGCAGCAACCATGTTTTTTGCAATGTGACGAGCGGCATAAGCAGCAGAGCGGTCAACTTTTGAAGAATCTTTTCCGGAAAAAGCACCACCTCCGTGAGCTCCTTTTCCACCATAAGTGTCAACAATAATTTTTCTTCCTGTTAAGCCGGTATCTCCGTGAGGTCCTCCAATAACAAATTTTCCTGTTGGATTTACTAATAATCTAAAATTTTGGTTAAATAGTTTCTCAACTCTTGCAGGAATTATTTTTTTAACGCGAGGAATTAAATATTTTTCAATATCAGCTTTTATTGTATCCTGCATTTTTTTGTCTGCTTCTAATTGAGCATTTTTAGAATTATCGGCCGGTTTGCTAAAATCATCGTGTTGTGTTGAAACAACAATGGTATCAATTTTTTTAGGGCGATTGTTATCATCGTACTCAATTGTAATTTGAGATTTTGAATCGGGGCGAAGATATTTCATTACCTTGCCTTCTCTTCTAATATTTGATAATTCTTCTAAAACAATATGAGCCAGCTCAATTGGTAATGGTAAATAAAAATCTGTTTCTTTACAAGCATAACCAAACATCATTCCCTGATCGCCGGCACCTTGATTTTCTTCTTTTTCGCGAACAACTCCCTGATTAATATCCGGCGATTGCTCATGTATTGAAGAGATTACAGCACAAGATTCGCTGTCAAATTTATAGTCAGCTTTTGTGTAACCAATTTCTTTAATTACTTTGCGAGCAATTTTTTGAACATCAACATAAGCATTTGTCTTAACCTCGCCGGCTAAAAACACTAAACCTGTTGTTACTAGAGTTTCGCAAGCTACTTTTGATTCCGGGTCATGACGTAAAAATTCGTCTAAAAGAGCGTCTGATATTTGATCTGCTACTTTATCAGGATGACCTTCTGATACAGATTCGGATGTAAATAAATATCCCATAAAATTAAATTTTAAATTGTTTAAATTATTTTTAATTATGGGAAGGATTGTGAAGATTGAATAGAAAAATGTTGTTTTAGCATTTTTTTTCTGTGGTTGCAATCAATCAAATCTTTCCACTTTAACGGTACAAACATATTAATTATTTAGAATTATTACAAATAATAATAAAAAAAAGCTGCCTTTAAATAAAAAAATATTAAAGGCAGCAAAAGAAAATATTTATTTAGTAATTAAAGCAATCCTTTTTTGTGTTTTTCGCCAATGACCTTAAGCATGTCTTTAGTCATTGTTTCGAGGTTAAAAGAAGGATTCCATCCCCATTCTTCTTTGGCACAAGAGTCGTCCATATTGTTTGGCCAAGAATCGGCAATAGCTTGTTTAACAGGATCAACATCATAGTTCATAACAAATTCCGGTATTTCTTTTTTAACAGCATTAGCAATAATTTCAGGGTCGAAACTCATTGAGGTAACATTAAAAGAATTACGATGTTTTAATTTTGATGGGTCTGCTTCCATTAAATCAATTGCAGCATTTATCGCATCGGGCATATACATCATATCAAGAAACGTGCCTTTAGCCAAAGGACAAGTAAATTTTTTGTTTTTTACTGCTTCATAATAAATTTCAACAGCATAATCTGTTGTGCCACCACCGGGTAAAGTAACATTAGAAATAATTCCGGGATATCTAACGCTGCGAGCATCAACACCAAAACGTTTAAAATAATAATCGCTTAATAGTTCACCGGCAACTTTTGTAACGCCATACATAGTAGATGGTCTCTGAATAGTATCTTGTGGTGTATTATCTAAAGGTGTTGAACTTCCAAAAGCACCAATTGAGCTTGGTGTAAAAACGGCACAATTATATTCACGAGCAACTTCTAAAACATTAACCAATCCGTTAATCCCTACATTCCATGCTGCTTGAGGTTTATTTTCTGCAACAGCAGATAAAAGAGCCGCAAGATTATAAATTGTATCAATGTTGTGTTTTTTCACTGCATTTTTTACTTGGTCAAAGTTCGTTGCATCTATTATCTCGAAAGGCCCTGATTTTAAGATATCGTCGGAAGGCTTTGTTTTTCGGAAAGCTGCAACAACATTGTTGTTACCGTATCTTTTACGAAGTTCCATTGTTAGTTCCGAACCGATTTGTCCCGCAGCACCAATTACCAAAATATTTTTCATATTTAATATTATTTTAAAGACCGGATACCGTGCATTTCGTCGACTTTTTATCCGTTCTTTATGTTAAACAAAAGATTTATCGTTAATAAATTTTTAAAATTAATTCAACAAAGATAATTTATTTAATTACAGGGTTAAAAATTATTTACAAAAATTTTTAATGATAAAAATCATATCTTAAACATAAAAATAAAATTATTTTTATATTCAAAATGTAATATATTTGTACACTTAATTTTTAGTTGTTAATCGAAAAAAATATAAAAAATGTTTGGAAAAATAAAACAAGATCTTCAAAAGACTTTTATAGAGCTTAAGGAGCAAGGTCTTTATAAAGAAGAAAGAATTATTACAACACCTCAAAGTGCAAATATCAAAGTATCGACAGGTGAAAATGTGTTAAATTTTTGTGCTAATAATTATTTAGGATTAGCCGATAATAAAGATGTTGCTAAAGCTGCTTCAGAAATAATGGATAAATGGGGATATGGACTTTCTTCTGTTCGTTTTATTTGTGGAACACAACAAATCCACAAAGACTTAGAGGCAAGAGTATCTAAATTTTTAGGTACAGAAGACACTATTCTTTATGCTGCTTGTTTTGATGCAAATGGCGGTGTTTTTGAACCTCTTTTGGGAGCAGATAGTGCATTAATTTCTGATGAGCTAAATCACGCATCAATTATTGATGGTGTTCGATTATGTAAAGCACAACGCTTCAGATATAAACATTCTAACATGCAAGAGTTGGAAAAATGTTTACAAGAAGCGAAAGATACAAAATATCGTCTTATTGTAACCGACGGTGTTTTTTCAATGGATGGTGATATTGCCAATTTAAAAGGAATTTGCGATTTAGCAGACAAATATGATGCTCTCGTTATGGTTGACGATTCTCATGCAACCGGTTATATTGGAGCAACAGGTAGAGGCACATCTGAACATTGCGGTGTATTAGGACGGGTTGATATTATTACAACTACATTTGGTAAGGCAATGGGCGGTGGAAATGGTGGTTGTACTTCCGGTCGTAAAGAAATTATCGAAATGTTACGTCAGCGTTCTCGTCCTTATTTGTTTTCTAACACTTTAGCTCCTGCAATTGTTGGCGCTACAATGAAAGTTATTGATATGTTGGAAAAATCGCCTGAATTACGAGATAAAACAATGGAAAATGCAAAATATTTCAGAAGCAAGATGGAACCTGCCGGCTTCGACCTTGTTAAAGGTGATACAGCAATTGTTCCTGTTATGATTTATGATGCTCCTCTTGCTGTTAAATTTGCCAATGAACTACTTCAAGAAGGTGTTTATGTTATTGGTTTTGTTTTCCCTGTTGTTCCTAAGGGCAAAGCTCGTATCAGGGTTCAATTATCAGCAGCTCACAGCAAAGAAGATATTGATAAAGCCGTTGCTGCTTTTATAAAAGTAGGAAAAGAATTAAAAATTATTTAATATGTTTTTGTTTCTATTTGGAAGGCTGTCAATTGGCAGCCTTTCATTTTTTTAATGTTTTGTTATTTTGTATTTTTGCTGACAACAAATATTTTACCCATGTTAACTTTTATAAAAGTCATATTAGTTTTTGTGATAGTTTATTATTTAATGAAACTTCTTTTTAGATATTTTATTAAAAGATTTTTAAATAGTCACAACACAAACACAAAGGATTTTTCTAACAGAAAAGAAGGCGAGATTACTGTAGAAAAAACCGAAAAAAAAGAGAAGATACACAAAGAAGAAGAAGGAGAATATGTTGACTATGAAGACGTTCGCGAATAATGTTTTTTATTCTTTATTTTTCCGAACGGGGTTTTTATCAGAATCTTTAAAAAATTTTTTTTGAAAAAGAAGAATTAAAAAGACACCAATAGTAATTGAAGAATCTGCAATATTAAAAATTGGGCGAAAGAAAATAAATTTCTGAGATCCCCAAAAAGGAAACCATTGCGGGAAATGTCCGGAAATAATAGGGAAATAAAGCATGTCAACAACCTTGCCGTGAAGAAAACTTGAGTAACCGCCTTCTTTTGGAAAAAGTGTTGCTAGTTGATAATTGCTTTCATTAAAAATGATTCCGTAAAAT